>JADGAQ010000155.1 GCA_015231925.1 Magnetococcales bacterium | reverse complement strand
TAATCGCCCCCGGACCCCCGTATTAATGAACGAATGAAACAGAAATGGAATTACCCGGATTGGTTCAGGGGGTGCGTGGAAAAAGCGGGTGGTGGCAATTACCAGAGCATGATGAACAAGGCGTTGCGGGAATATGTGGGGCGCAACCGGGAATCGTTGGAAGAGACCTTGCGGCGGGTCGTTCGGGAAGAACTGGAGAAGGCGTAGCGCACCCCGCAAGCGGCTGATGGTGTGGAATGAAGGGTGATCCGCGCCTGGCGGGGGCCTCCCACCTCTCACCCCCACACAACGCTCGCGTCTTACGGCGGGCTTCGGCAGGGAGAAATCACCGTGTCCCCTGCGCGAATCACGTTTTCAGGGTGAACCGGGAGTCTGCATGGGAGCAAGTCTGAAAAAGGCTGGGGGAGTGGCCCGGAGAACGGGAGTCGTGGTCCACTTCTCCGGGCGGGCAGTCGGAAACGGGTCTCTTGGCCCTCTGCGTTTCCGCTTGCGACAAAAGGCGAAAAAAGACCGGGGGTTAGGTGCATTGGCGGGATGGGGCCGCCAATCCTAGGCTCGGAAGTCATTACGCCCACTCGCGACTTCCGGGACCTGCCCCGGTCGTCCACCACGCTATACGAAATCCATTGCTTAAGTCAATATCGATGCTGGCTTGGCAAGTGCTCGTTGAGCGTTCCACGCCACTTTTTCGGTAAGATCACCAGGGAAAGGTTGGTAGCTACCAGGCGCGCGGGATGAAATCGTCTGCATTGGCCAGGGTTACGCTCTCTCCGGATTGGACGATGACGAAGAGACCGTTGTTGCTGGCGAAACGATCCGCCTCCTCCTCGATGACGAGACCGGCCACCGCGCCCAGGATACGGCATTCGGCATAGCGGGGGAAAAATTCCTTGAACTGGGTCAGGCGTTCCATGTGTTCCCGCACATCTTCCACCCGCAGCCGACTCTTGACCTCGATGAGAACGGCATCGGTGCCGTCCACCACCAGCAGGTCGATTTCCATATGACGATTGCCGGGCAGCTTGGCGCGTACCCGTGGATGCACCTGATGCACCGGGATACCCCGCTGGGCAAACAGGGTATCGCAAGCCGGGGCAATGATTCCCTCCACGAACTCTCCCCAGCGACTGGACAGATTCCCTACCTGCCGGGCCACGTCCTTGACGAGCCGGTCGGTTTCTTTCAGTTGCAGGGTGGTTTCCTGCATTCTCCGGTCGGTCTCCTGCATTCTCCGGTCGGTCTCCTGCATTTTCCGATCGGTTTCCTGAAAGAGCTTCCAAACATCATCGAGAGTCACAGTACTGGACATGAATTTTCTCCATTAACAGCATACCAAAACCCGATGATGGATTTGAACGCCTGAAGAAAAAAGACCGGGGGGTTAGGTGCACTGGCAGGCGCGGGGGACGCCAGCATAAGACTACAAGGTTATCGCTCCCGCTCGCGACCTTGAAGCCTGCCCCCGGTCAAGAGCAAGGATAACAAATCCCCATTCGAAATCAACACCTCTGCAACAAATCGCCAACTGCAATCTTTCACGCCGGGCAAGGCATTTTCAGGCTTTTCCAGATATGCCGTTCCGTCAACTGGAAGGCAAGCGCCGGATTCCGGGCGACTTCTCCTTCACCGTAGCCCCGCACGATCTCCGGATTGCGGGCCTTGAGCCGAATCCGGTTGAGCCGTGGCGCGTAGATGACCCAATCGCCCATCAAACCCGGCAGTTTGCGGGCGTCAACCAGCCCGATTGCCTTGCTGAACCAGAGGCTTTTCCCGATTCCGGATGGTTGAGGCGAAATGGGGATCGAGGTTGTGCCAACGAGTTCAGCCAGCTTTGGAAGGGTCGAAAGCCCAACCGTCCGGTAACGGGATTTTGCAACTTCATCCCTCGTGCCCTTCCTGTGGAATCTTGCCAGGCTTCATTCCGTCTGCAGGGCCAGGAGTCTGTTGCGAATGCTTTCACCGGCTTCCGCGATTTCCCGGCGAAGGGATTCCATCAAGGGACGGGTTTTGTTCAGGGAATTGTTGCGGCCCGATCGCTCCAATTGTCCGGCCAGGAGCCCCACCTTTCGTGCTCCCACCTGCAAAGCGGCGGATTTCAATTTGCGCGCCATACGCAGGATGTTTTCCCCATTGTCCAAATCCACAGCCTCCTCCAGACCATTCAACCGCTCTTCCATGGCCATCAGGAAGATGTTGATCAGGGAATATCCCTCGTGTGGGCATTCCAAATCGGCCATCAACTCCTCCAGAGTGGCCCAGTTCACAGGGTCTTCGGCAGGTTCGGGACGAAGTGTCCGCACTTCGCCGCCATCGTCTTTCAAATCCAGCCAGTAGTGGAGTACCCGTTTCAGATCGGCGCTGTTGACCGGCTTGCTCAAATAGTCGTCCATTCCGGCTGCAAGACATTGTTCGCGATCGCTGTCCATGGCAAATGCGGTCAAGGCAACGACGACGCACTTCTTTCCGCGTCGTTCGTTTTCCATTTTCCGCAGCAATCGAACCGTTTCCAAGCCATCCAGCCGGGGCATCATGACATCCAGAAAGGCCAAGTCATAATTCGTTTGCGAAAACCGTTGCAAAGCCTCTTCGCCGTTGTTGGCGATATCGGGGGTGTATCCCAGTCTTTTCAGTAATTTAACGGCGACGATCTGGTTTATGGGGTTGTCTTCGACCAACAGAATTCGGTAATCCGGGGTGACTTCCTGCCTTGCCGTTTCGTCCAAAGGCGCAGCGGAAGGCGAGGGTGGTTCCAATAGGCCCAGGTCAAACTCCTCGAACTCCATGGGAGGGGCCAGAATGGTGAATTGAAAGGTGCTGCCGCCTCCTTCCCGGCTCTCGACCCCGATGCGACCTCCCATGACATCGACCAGACGCTTGCAAATGGCCAGCCCCAGTCCGGTACCGCCGAATTTGCGGGAGATGGAATCGTCGGCCTGAACGAAAGCCTCGAAAATCATTTCCAGGCTCTGCGGCGAGATGCCGATACCGGTGTCGCTCACCTGAAACTGAAGATGCCTTCCCGAAGGATCCTCCGGGTCCAGCCGCAGTGACAGGGTGATGCTGCCTCTGGAGGTGAATTTGATGGCGTTGCCTACCAGATTGATGAGAATCTGCCGAAGGCGTCGGTGATCCCCCCGAACGGCGAGGGGAACATCCGGGGCGATTTGATAGGTCAGTTTCAGGCCTTTTTCCTTTTCGGCGGGAATGCGCATGATGTTCCAAACGCTTTCCAGGATATCGTTCGGGGAGAAGATATCCTCGTGAAGGGAGACTTCGCCCGCCTCGATTTTGGCCAGATCAAGAATATCGTTGATCAGGAGCAGCAGGGCATGGCCTGCCTCCCGAATGATTGCCAGTCCCTCCTGCCGTTCGCTCTGAGTCGGCGCCTGCTCCACCAGTTCCGCCATGCCGATGATGGCGTTCATGGGGGTCCGGATCTCATGACTCATGGTGGCCAGAAAGGCGCTTTTGGCCCGATTGGCCACTTCGGCGGCCTGTTTGGCCTGTTGCAGTTCCCGCTCGACGTTCTTGCGTTCCGTAATATCCCGCAAAGAGGCCAGATAGGCGGGTTTGCCTTCCCAGAGGGTGTGGGAAACCCGCATTTCCGCCACGCGACGCTCCTGGCCGGGGGCCGGAACGATATCCAGTTCGGTGGTGCCTCCGGCAACGACCGGGAAACCGAAGTGTTCACCCATTTGCAGGTGTCGGCCCGAGAAGAGGGAGGAAACTGCCGGATTGGCGAAACAGAGACGGCCTTCGGCATCCACCACCAGCATGCCGTCCACGTTTTGATCGACCAGGTTGCGCAGACTCTCTCGGGAATCGATCAGCTCCTGGCATAGCCGGGATCTTTCGAGCGCATAACGTAGCGTGCGAGGCAAACAGGTGATGCCATCCGGGTTGCCCGGTTGCTTGAGCAGATAATCCACCGCGCCGCGCTCACGACCGGCAATGGCCAGTTCCCGCTCTTCCGGATCCGCCAGAATCACCACCGGCAGCAGCGGACGAGAGTCCAGAATGGCCTCCAGTGTGGATAAACCCCGGCTGTCCGGCAGATTGAGATCCAGGAGAATCGCCTGGCACGGGTGTGAGGTCAGCCAGACCAGGGCGTCTTGCAGAGAACCCACCGGAGTGAGGGTGACGCTCCCCTCGCCAGGAGCGAGTTCCTCGGCGATGCGCCGGGCTTGGTCGGCGTTGTCTTCAACCAGCAGAACCTGGATGTGTGATGGCGGCATTTGGGGTCACCCTCCCCGGATCAATGGCTTCGACCCTGTTTTTTGGCCATTTTGACTTGATACATGGTGGCATCGGCCTGCTGGATAAACTCTTCGATATTTCCTTCCAAAGCGGCGGAGGGAATGGATATGACTCCGACACTTAAGGAAAGGGTGTAATGCCGATTGGGCAGGGCATTGCGCCGTATCACTTCCATATCGATGCGATGGGTGATCAACTCTGCCGTGGATGCGGGGTCGTCGCGTGGTTCATGGAAGGAGAGGGCCAGAAATTCGTCTCCCCCCTGGCGGGCCAGCACATCGGATTTGCGGAATACCTTACGCAATACTCCCGCTGTTTCGATCAGAGCCTGATCCCCGATCTTGTGTCCCAGAGTGTCGTTGATTTGTTTCATGCCGTCCATGTCGATGAAGATCATGGAAAGACCTCCCCCGGTACGCTGGACCACTTTGAACTCTTGTTCCGCGAGGATCATGAAACCCCGACGGTTGTTCAATCCCGTCAGGGGGTCTTCCATGGACATCTGCTGCAACTCTTCCCTCAGGCGCACGTTTTCGGTGACATCCCGCAGGGAGACCAGCATGGCGGGGCTGTCGCGCCAATCGGTTTCCACCATGCGCATTTCGGCGATACCCACTTCACCGTTTTTGTTGATGACATCGATTTCGGTGACTTCCCCTCCGATGATCGGATAGCCGAAGGGAAGGTGCATCATTTCTTCCATGTTGCGGCCCAACAGCCGTTCCGCAGCCGGATTGAGAAAGCACACCTGCCCGGACTTGTCGACGATGAGGATGCCGTCGGCGCTTTTTTCCACGATGGAGCGGAAATTTTCCCGGCTGACCCGCAGGGCTTCCTGCAGGCGGATCTGTTCCCGCAGATCGATGGCGGAACAGACGAAGCCGTTTACCTGGCCTTGCGGGGATCGGATGACGGAACCCGAAAAGAGTACCGGGATCTCGTTGCCGACGACATCCGAGAAACGGCCTTCCCGATTGCGAATGGCCCCCTGATGCACCATTTCGGTCATGCAGGACTCTTTCCAGTCGGAGCCCAAGGCCAGGAAAAGGTCGATGGGGCGTCCTGTCATGCTGATGCCACTGCAGCCGAGCAGGTCACAGGCAGTCTGATTCATGCGTTCGATCAGGGAGTCGGGGGATACCACGATGACCGCGTTGAGCATGGCATCCAGAATGGTTTGCAGGGCATCCCGATCCGACATGGTGCGCGCCAGGGTGTGAACGAGGTCGTCCAGTTGGGAGGCCGAGATGTTTCCGTCACGGGGTGAAAGGTCCATATCCGTAAACCTCAAGCGACAGGTCTATTCGACACCGAACATGCTTTCCAGCTCTTCACCTTCCGAGGGTGCGGTAGCGGAGGGCACCCCGAGGATGATGTTCTGAACGTTGGTGAAGGGTTTGCCGATGTGCAGTCCCTGATTATCGATGGTGAATTCCCGAATCTGTTTGTCGTGCTGGGAGCCGCGCATCTTGATGACGGCGATACCCCGTCGCAGGATGCCGTTGATCTCCACGTAACGCAGCAGCAAAATGGCGTCGGTGATGGTGGAGATGTGGGCTTCGGTGATGGAGTCCCCGCCGGAGAGTTTGGGGGTGGTGCTGGTGAACAGGGAGCAGACCTCCTCCTGTTTGGCGAAGGAGGTCAGTCCGATGACGAATTCCCGGAAAAAGCGTACCGGTCCCACCCGTTCCATGGCCGAGACGCTGTCCATGATCAGGCGTTTGGGACGGAACTGCTCGATTTCCCGCTGTATCAGCAGGAGGTGATCTTCGAGTCCCATGGCTTCCGGATATTGGCAGACCACTTTGAGCAGGCCGTCCTCTTCCCATTTGCGGAAGTCCATGCCCCAGGACTGGGCATTGCGCAGCAGTTGGGCGCGGGACTCCTCGTAGGCCAGGAGCAGAACCTTCTCCCCGTGGCTGCAACCGTCGGCGGCGAAGGTGGTGGCCAGCAGGGTTTTGCCGCCTCCCGTGGGGCCGCTGACCAGGAAGATGGAGTCGCGGAACAGACCGCCGCCGGCCATTTGGTCGAGGGTGCGGTTGCCGAAACTGACCCGGTGGGTGGAGGAGGACTGTTTCAATTCCCGGGCGGAGAGGGGCAGGATGCTGATGCCGGAGTGGGTGTTGATGGTGAAGGGGTATTCCCCCTTGAAGTGGCTTTCCCCGCGCATTTTAAGCACCTGGATGGTGCGGCGGCACTTCTCTTCCTTGAGTACGTTGCGCAGAATGATCACCGTATCGGAGACGAACTCTTCCACGCCGAAGCGGGAAATGGGGCCGTACTCGCCTTCCCGTTCGGCGGTGAGAAGGGCGGTGATACCCATCTCTTTCACCGAGGCGGTGATGCGAAAGATCTCGCGACGTACTGTGGAGGGCGAGCTGAATTGTCCGAAGAGGGAACCGAGGGAGTCCATGACCAGCAACTCGGCCCCGGTGGTTTCCACGGCATGCTGGATGCGGGTCAACAGACCGGAGAGGTCGTAGGGACCGGATTCCTGAAGGGGTTCCGGTTCGGGAGTGGCGTCCACGAAGCGCAACCGGCCTTCGTTCACCAGGCTTTGCAGATCCCAGTCCATTTTCCTGACGTTGCGGATCAGATCTTCGACCCGCTCTTCCATGGTGACGAAGATGCCCTTGCGTCCGAAAAGGGTGATGCCCCGGTAGAGAAATTCCATGGCCAGAATGGTTTTACCCGAGCCGGAGCTGCCGGAAACCAGGCAGGTGCGGCCTTTTGGCAGGCCTCCCATGGTGATGTGTTCGAAGCCTTCGATCCCGGTGGGGATTTTATCGAGATCCATGGCGGCAGATGACATGGCCCAACTCCTTCTTGAAAAATACGCTCTTACCCAGGTTACAATCCAAAAAAGGCCCGCAGGTTCGGGGCGTTGGTAAGATCCCCGATGATCTTGTAGCGGGGGGCGGGGGATAGACGCACCAGCGCGGGCACGGCGATGATGTGATCTTCCTCCGCTTTTGCCGGTTCCATCAGAATATCCACCACTTCCAACTGGATGTGTTCATCGAACAGATGTTGTCGAATCTTGGCGATACTGGCCAGGGCGCGTTGCCCTCCGGGACTGGAGCCGGCGACGTAGAGTCGGAAATGGAGGGTATCCGGGGAATTCACGAGCCGACTCCTTTGTGCAAGGCGGTTTCCCGATAGAGGTCCGCCAGGTTTCCCAAAAGTTCCACCAGGGCCAGACGGGCATCGACGCCGAAGGCGCGTTCTTCGGCACTGGTGGACCAGTTGCCGGTCTCCTTGAGAACCTTGACGTGCAGACGCACCACATCCCGGGCCCCGGCGCCCATGGCGGCGAGGCGTTGGGCCAGTCCCTGGACCGAGGCGGAGGGACGCGCCTGACGTTCCCGGGAGGCGAAGACGTACTGACGCACCAGTGCGCCGTAACTGGGCGCCAGTGAGAAGATGCGCCCCCCTTCCGGAGAGGTGCTTTTGGAATAGCTTTCCAGTTGGCTCATCTCCTGGTGCTGTCGCTGACGAAAACGTAGCCGCTCCAGTTCGTTGAGCAGATTCTGCCGTTCCAGGGCGTAGCGCAGGGCGCGCCCCAGGATGAAACCGTCCAGACGGCCCTTGATGAGATAGTCCTGGGCCCCCTGGCGAATGGCTTCGATACCCAGAAGTTCGTCTTCCAGGCTGGTCAGTACCAGCACCGCCAAATCCGGAAATCGCTCCTTGAGGTACAGAAAGGTGTTCAGCGATGTGCTGTCCGGGAGATTGAGATCCAGTAGCACCAGATCCACGACGTGTTTTTCCAGAATCTCCACGGCGCCGGTGAGATCGGAAGCGTCCAGGGGTGACAGGGAAAAAAAAGCGGACTCCGCTTCCTGGAGGTTTTCGTGCAGCAACTCCCGCTCCCCGGGGTGGTCCTCGACGATGAGGATCCGGGCCTGTTTGCGTAAACCGGTGGGAGGGGCTTTAACCATTTAGCGGTGTTCTCCTGGCGACCTATTCCTGAAACATGCCGTCCAGGCGATGATACTCTTCCCGGATGACATACTCCGGTTTGCCGGAGAGAATGCCCACAATATTGCGGAACGGTTTGCCGATTTGCATGCCGTGGTTATCGATGGCATATTCCCGAATCTCTTTTTCGTGCATGGAGCCCCGCATTTTGAGTACGGTCACGCCGCGACGCATCTCCCCCAGCATCTCCACGTAGCGCAGCAGGATGATGGTGTCGGTAATCGAAGAGAAATGAGCCTCGGTGACGGATGGACCTCCGGTCAGCGTGGCGGTGGTGGCGGTGAAAAGGCCGGGAATCTCCCGATGTTTGACGAAGGAGGCCAGGCTGATGATGAACTCCCGAAAACCCCGCAGGGTGCCGACCCGTTCCAGGGCGGTGACGCTGTCCACCGCGATGCGGTCGGGTTTGAAGGAGTCGATTTCATGTTTCATCTGGATGAGGTGATCTTCGAGACCGGCGCTTTCCGGATAGGCGCAGACCATCTTCAGCAGACCCTGTTCTTCCAGCTTTTCGAAGTCGATGCCCCAGCCGATGGCGTTGCGGATCAACTGTTCGCGCGACTCCTCGTAGGCCAGCAACAGGCAGCGTTCGTTGCGACTGGTGCCACCCTTGATGAATTCGGCGGTGAGCAGGGTCTTGCCGCATCCGGTGGCTCCGGAGACCAGGATCAGGGAGTCGCGGAAGAAACCGCCGCCGCACATGCGGTCCAGATCCGGGATGCCCGAGGTGACCCGGGTTTGGGAGGAGCGTTGCTTCAGTTCGATGGCCGAGATGGGAATGATGATGATGCCCTGATCCGGCAGCACGGTGAAGGGATACTCCCCTTTCTGGTGAACGGTGCCGCGAAACTTCAATACCTCGATGGTGCGACGGCGTTTTTCCTCGATGAGGGGATTGCGCAGGATGATGACGTTGTCGGCCACGAACTCTTCCACGCCGAAGCGGGAGATCTCGCCGTACTCTTCGGTACGTTCGGCGGTCATCACCGCGGTGACGCCCATCTCCTTGAGGGCCATGGCCAGACGGCGCAATTCGGCCCGCACGATGGAGGCGTTGACGAATTGGGAAAAGACAGCCCCCAGCGAATCGATGGCCACCCGGCTGGCGCCCACCTTGTTCACCGCGTGTTCGACCCGCACCAGCAGGGCTCCCAGGTCGAATTCACCCGATTCGATGGCGTCGAGGCCCGGTTGGGGGGAGGCGTCGACGAAACACCACTTCTTTTCGGCCTCCCAGGCGGTGATGGGCCAGCCCAGGGAGAGGAGGTTGGTGCGCAGGTCTTCCGGGGGTTCCTCGAAGGTGACGAAAACCCCCGCCTCCTGGTTTTGGCGGATGCCTTCCGCCAGGAACTGGGCGGCGAAGACCGTTTTGGCGGAACCGGAGGTGCCGGCCACCAGGGTGGTGCGCCCTTTGGGAAGCCCTCCCCGTGAGATGAGTTCAAACCCCTCGATCCCGGTGGGCAGCTTCTCGATCGGAGCTTTGGAATGGGTCAGAAAGGTCATGATGAACCCCCTGTGGTGTGGCCGTTTTCTTCGAGAGGCAGCAGATCCAATCCCAGCAGGACTTTTTCCGTATCCGAAAGATCCCCGATGATGCGCCGCAGGGGAGGGGGCAGGGCCTTGATCAGGGTCGGGGTGGCCAGAATCTTTTCGTCTTCGGCCAACTGGGGCTGTTCCAGAATATCGATGACCCGCATCTCGTAGAGACCGCCCAGGTCATCTCCGCAAATGCGCCGCAGATTCTTGATGGCGCGTTCCGAGCGGGGAGTGTGCCCCGTGATATAGAGCTTGAGAAGGTATTTTTGAGAATCATTCATGCGATTAT
>JADGAQ010000154.1 GCA_015231925.1 Magnetococcales bacterium | reverse complement strand
AGCGGTTGCAGCAACATCCCCTCCCGGTCCAATACCGCCCACGCCTTGCCGTGCGCCTCGAACAACCCCATGGCCCCGGCGTCGTCCTCCTGCAACAGCTTCAACATCTCCACCAAGCCCTGCCGCGCCTCCGGCGTAAAGACCGTCTCCTCCGTCACCTCTCCCCCGGTCAAGGCCCGCTCGATCCCGCCGCACAGTCCCCTCAATGCCTCCTCCAACCTGCCCAACCCCTCCTGCAACCCCTCCGGCGTGGCCCCGCCGCGCAGCGCCGATTCCACTTCCGCCGCCACCCGTTGCACCTCGACCGCGCCGATATTGCCCGCCACCCCCTTTACCGTATGCGCCTCCCGCTCCGCATCCGGACGCCGTCCCGTCTGCACCAAAACCCGGATCCGCGACGCCGCTTCCGCCTGCTTGCGGGCAAACTGGCCCAGCAACCGCCGGTATAGGCCAACGTTGCCCGCCATGCGCCCCAAACCCGCCACCGTATCCACCCCCGGCACCGCAGGAAGCTCCCCCTCGTCGCGGGAACGGGCCGTCACCGCCCGGTGAGCCGTGGCCCCCGCCGGGCGATAACGCAGCAACAGGGCAAACATCGCCGCCGGATCGATGGGCTTGGTGATGTGATCCTGCATGCCCAACGCGGCGCACTTCTCCCGCTCCTCCGCCATGGCGTGGGCCGTCATGGCCAGAATCGGCAAAGCGTCGTAACGCCGCTCGCCGCGCAACTGCCGGGTCGCCTCGTAACCGTCCATCACCGGCATCTGCAGATCCATCAACACCACATGAAACGCCTCCGGCCCCTCGCGTTGCAGCGTGGTCAATGCCTCCTGGCCGTTGTTGACCACCACCACCCGCGCCCCCACCGACTCCAGCAACTCCACGGCAATCTGCTGGTTGATCTCGTTGTCTTCCGCCAGCAGGATCACCATTCCTCCCAGATCGACCTCCGGTCCCTGCACCGGCTCCTCCCGAGCCAGCCCCGCTTGACCGTACAATCCCGCCAGGGTGTCGAACAGCATCGAGGCGCTGACCGGCTTGCTCAAAAAAGCCTCGATACCCGCCTCCCGCGCCTCGACCAGGGCGCTCTCCCGATCGAAGGCGGTCACCAGAATCACCCGGGGCGTGGCGGTGCCCAATCGGGCCCGCAGTTGCCGGGCCAGCTCCACCCCGTCCATGCCCGGCATCTGCCAGTCGGTGACCACCAGATCGTAGCCGAGGCCCCGGTTGACCGCCCGCGCCGCCCGCTCCAAGCCCTCCGCGCCGCTCGTGGCCCCCTCCACCTGCAAACCCAACCCCGCCACCATCTCCGAGAGAATCTGCAACGCCGCCGGATTGTCGTCCACCACCAGCACCCGCAGATGATGCAACGCCGCCGGCAGCGTCGGATTGCCCTCCACCTTGCCGGAATGGCCCAACCAGGCGGTGAAATGGAAGGTCGAGCCCTCTCCGGCGCTGCTCTCCACCCAGATGGTCCCGCCCATCAACTCCACCAGCCGCCGGGAGATGGTCAATCCCAGCCCGGTGCCGCCGTACTTGCGGGTGGTGGAGGTATCGGCCTGGGAAAAGGCCTGAAACAGCCGCGACTGCTGCTCCGGCGTCATGCCGATGCCCGAATCCTGCACCGAAAACTGCAGCTTCACCTTTTCCCCCTGTTGTTCCAACCGTCGCACCCGCAGGGTGATGCTGCCCCGGTCGGTGAACTTGACCGCGTTGCCCCCCAGATTGACCAGAATCTGATTGAGACGCAGGGGATCCCCTTCCAATGCGCTGGGCACGTCGGGGCCCACGTCGAAGAGCAGTTCCAGCCCCTTGTCGGCCACCTTCGGAGCCAGCAGCGTGCCCACCCCGCCCAGCACCTCGTCCAGATGCAGGGGTGCCTGCTCCATGGTGAGTTTGCCCGCTTCGATCTTGGAGAAGTCCAGAATGTCGTTGATGATGCCCAGCAGCGAAGTGGCGGCGTTGTGGGCCTTGTGGATGTAATCCCGCTGTTTGGCCGTCAGGTCGGTCTTCATGGCCAGATGGCTCATGCCGATGATGGCGTTCATCGGGGTGCGGATTTCATGGCTCATGTTGGCCAGAAAGTCCGATTTGGCGCGGGTGGCCGCTTCCGCCTTCTGCCGCAGCTCTTCCGCCAGTTTGCGCTCCTCTTCCAGATCCAGCAGCATGTTGAGGGTGGCTTTGCGGGTTTTGTCCAGTTCCGCCAGATGGGAGGTCAACTTCTCTTCCGTGGCTTTGCGCTCCGTGATGTCGGTGGCGATGCCGCAAAGCCCGTAGACCTCGCCCCGTTCGTTCAGCAGCGGCACCTTGGTGGTCAGATAGACCCGTGACGCGCCCTCCCCATCGGAACGCATGACGTTCTCGAAGGTTCGCGCCACCCGTCCCGCCAGCACCTCCCGATCCTGGGCGGCGAAGATCTCCGCCTCCTCGGCCGGCAGAATGTCGAAGTCGGTGCAGCCCGTGCGGTAGGCCGCGTTCCCACCGTGAATACGGGGTTGGGCGGCGTTGACCAGGGTATAGCGCCCTTGCGGATCCTTCATGAAGATGAAGCTTTGAATGCTGTCCACCAGGGTGCGCAACTGGGTCTCTTTCAGGGCCAGCGCGTCCGTGCGCTGGTCCACCTCTTCCGCCAGGGCGCGGGTGGAGCGGGCCACCCGTTGGGCCATGTCGTTGAAGGCCCGACTCAGCCGCCCCGGTTCGTCGTGGCCCTTTTCCGGCAGACGGGTGTCGTAATCGCCTCGGGAGAGGGCTTCCGCCGCTTCGGTCAAGCGGCGCAGCGGCTGCATCACCAGGCGGTTCTGCCCGGCCATCAGCAGGCCCAGAGCCGCCAGAAAGGAACCTCCCAGGGCCAGAAAGAAGTGGACCACATCCCGGTGGGGAATGACGCTGGATGGATCCAGAAAGGCCACGGAATACCACTTGAGGGGTTCCAGCCAGGCCAGAGCCACCAGGGTCTCCCGCCCGGCGAGGGTCAGGGGCAGGACCACGGCTTCCTGTCGTTTCTCCCGCAGCCGGGTCATGGCCCGATCCAGCTCCTCCCGTTCCGACAGCGAATCCAGCAGGGTGAACAGCCCCCCTTGGAACTCACCGGCTCCGGAACCGCTGTTGCGGGCGATCAACCGGGTATCCCGGCTGGCCTGAACGGCTCCGTTCTGATCGACGAGCATGCCGGAAATGCCCCGTTCGGTGGTGGTGACGAAGCGTTCGATGAAATCGGTGAGCCGCACCCCCGTGCCCACCACTCCCAGCCGGTCGTTGCCGGAAACCATGGTGTAGTTGATCCACAGGTTGGTGACATCGAGCTTTTCGTTGTAGTCCACGTTCAGGTTGAAGGGGCTCTCGGCCTTCATGCTGGCGAAGTACCAGGCGTCGTCCTCCACGGTGGGGCTGAGGGTGTTGATCACCTCCGGCGTGACCTTTTCCGCCGCCGCGCCGGTGTAATAGAAGTGGCGGCTCGCCTCCAGCCCCAGAAAGAGACTGCGGGCGGCGAAGTTCTCCCGAAAGGCGTTCATCTCCTGCACCGCTTCGGCCAGGCGTTCCGGGTTGGTTTCGTCCTTGGCCCAACGCTGCAGGGTCGGCGACCCGGCCATCTGACGGGCCAGGGCCAGCTCGCGCTGCACCGCGCCCAGCACCTTCTCGCGATGCCCGAGAACGTGGTGTTCGACCAGCCGGCTGCCCAGGTCGTGGGCCTGTCGATGGCCGAGGTGGTAGAGCATCGCCGAGGCGATGAGCCCCACGCCCAGAAAGAGCGTCACAAAGAAGACCAGGCTCTTGCCCCGCAATCCCAGGGAGAAGCCGCGATCCGAAAACACCGTTTGGAAAATAGTCATCAGCGGGCTCCGCTCGGGCGTGTTGACATTTGCCGGATTTTGGTTCCTGGCAAGGCGCAAGACGGTGAGGAAGCGGAATGTAGTCCTCCTCTACAGGAGCATTCCGAACCGGATTGCAACGCCGGCCAAAAGATGGTGAATGTCAACATGCCCTAGGTCACGATCTCGTAAGGTTGGGGTTGGTTCAGGGTGGCGCAGAGACCATTGACCTCCTCTTTCAGGGCGATCATGCGCAATTCGCGGCCCACGGCCACCCGGGCGAAGTTTTCCAGCTCGGCCATCTTTTCCCGCACGGCGGCCTCGGCCTGACGCCGTTCGGTGATATCCCGGAAGGTCACCACCGAACCGGCCAGGGTCTCCTCCTGCCAGATGGGCACGGCGGCGTATTCCGCCGGAAAGCCGCTGCCGTCGCGCCGCCAGAGGAATTCGTCATCGACCCGTGCGCTTTCGCCACGGGTGTAAACGCGCCACATGGGGCACTCCTCGACGGGATAGGGGGTGCCGTCGGGGCGACTGTGCAGCGCGGTGGCGTGTACCGACTGGCCGATCAGCTCCTCGGCGCTGCCGCCCAGCATGCGTTGCGCCGCCGGATTGATGAAGTGGATCCGTCCCCCGGCGTCGGTGCCGAAGATACCCTCTCCGGCGCACTCCAGAATCAGCCGGCTGCGGGCTTCGGCGGCCCGCAGATCGCGGGTGCGCTCCTCCACCAGGTTTTCCAGTTGTTTCTGATATTCGGCCAGTTGCGCCCGAGCCATTTCGGCGTCCTCGGCCAGATTCAGGGCGGCCAGTTCGCCGCGTCGTTTGGCTTTTTCCATGCCGGTGGCGAGCAGGCGTTCCAGGGAGAAGGTGGCCAGCAGTTTGGCGAAGCGCGACAGAAAATCCAGGATGACGGGCAGCTTCTCCTGCTGCATCACCGGCAGGGCGGTGATGGACTGCAGATAGGCTTCCGGATCGAAACCGACCTCCAGGGCCTGGGCCCGGAAGAAGGCCAGGTCCGGGGGCTGCAGCAGGAACTGGCCGATGAAGACGTTGGCCAGGTGTCGCCCGTTGACCACGATGGGCGAGGCGGCGTCGGTCAGGCCGTTCTTGCAGCGGTAGATGGAAAAGTCCTGCCCCTCCTGCAGTTGCAGCGCCAGCTGGGTATCGCTTTCGATGCAGCGGGCGCAGGTGACGGCGTTGACCCGGTGGAAATCGGTACAGGCCTTCTGCCAGCGGCTGGAGGCCAACACCTTGGCCTTCAGATCGATGATGGCGGCGGGCACCTCGGCAATGGCGCAGAAGTCCTCGAACAGGGATTGCAGTTCGGGCAGGTCCAGCAGGTTATCCAGGGCGTATTCCACCTCGACGCCTTCCGTCTCCGCCCCGGGGACGGCCTCCTCGAAGGCGGCCTCTTCGGGAATATGAAACGGGGGCGGGCGGTCCAGCTCTTCCGAGAGGAGGTTGACCCGTTTTTTCAAATCGACGACGCGCAGTTCGCGGCCGATGGCCAGCCGGTTGAAGCGGGCGGCCTCTTCGCTCGACTCCCGGGCCAGGCGGGCCGCCTCGCGCAACTCCCCCTCCCGCTGCCGGGTGGCCGCTTCGGCCCGATGGCGCGCCTCCAGCATTTCGTTGTAGGCTTGCACCACATCGCCCAGTTCGTCCTGCCGCTCCCAGGTCAGCGGCGCCTGAACCGCCTCCTCGCGGGAGCGTTCGATGGCCTGGCGGAACTCCTCCAGCGGCCGTCCGATGACCACGCGCACCCCGTACCAGGTGCCCGCCACCAGGGCTGTCACCAGCACCAGCAGCACCGCGCCGTTGATCTTCAGGTGGCCGAGGAGCGCCTGACGAATGCCTTCGTCGTGAACCTGCACCACCAGGGTGCCGATCTGTTGGGCCCCGCTGCCCGATTTGTGGATCAGGGGGTGTTCCACGCGGAAATCGGGGGAGCGCAGGGCCGCGCCGACATCCCCGGCGGCGGCCAGCACCTCGCCGGCCTTGCCGCGCACCTGGGCTCCCTCAAAAAAGGCCAGGCGACTCTGCTCCTGAAGCAGGTTGCGCACCCGTTGCAGGTCGAACTCCCAGACCGCCGCCTCGATGGCGGTGCCGTGGACGTTGACCAGTCGGTCGAGGCCTTCGATCAATCGGGCCCGCTCCCCCCGGTAGAAATCGACCTCCAGCACCACGAAGAGCGCCAGCACGGCCAGGACGGTCAATGGCAGGTGAATGCGCAGCAGTTTGCCGCTCAGACTGTTGACGTAAAAAAGGGCCATCGGCGCTGTGACTCCTCCCCACAAAATGCCATCCGCAGCGGGTATTCCCACAACGGGCGTTTCTCTTGCCCTCGGGGAATCCTATACTAACGCCAATCAGGCCGACCGGGAGCGAAAAAGTTCACCGGCGGCATCGTATCATCTACAGCTTGCGGAGAATGATCCATGATTCTCGGGCGGGTGTTGTTCGTTTTGCTGCTGCTGGCGGTCTGGTCGGGGGAGGGCGGCGCGGAGCAGCCGGTTCTCAAGGCCGATTACCGGCCCCGTCCGCCGGAGATGGTGGTCGGCGAAGGGGAGCAGGTCTCGGGCCCGCTCAAGGATATTCTGGAGGAGGCGGCGGGCAAACACGGTTTCCGGGTGCAGTGGCGGGTGGTGCCCTTTCCGCAGAGTCTGCACGATCTGGAGACCGGACAGGTCGATCTGGTGCCGAGGGTGGTGCGCACCCCGCAACGGGAGGACTTCGTCCATTTTCTGGGCCCCATCGGTTATCAGGACAAGGATATCCAGTTTCTGGTGCCCAAGGGACAGGAGGAGCGTCTGCGCACCTATGAGGATCTCAAGACCCTGGTGGTGGGGGTCAAGTTGAAGACCGCCTATTTCGATCCCTTCGACGGCGATGCCGCCATCCACAAGGAGACGGCCTCCGACGACCACAATCTGGCGCGCATGTTCATCGGCGGACGTTTCGACACGGTGGCGCTCTTGGATCGGCAGGCCATGGAGGGGGTGTTGGCGGGATTGGGGTTCAAGGATTACGCCTTCGCGGCGTACCGCTTTCAGCAGCGCATCGGCAACTTTTACGGCCTGTCGGCCAAGTCGCCCCACGCGGCGCTGTTCCCCAAGCTGAACGCCACCCTGGCGGAGATGGTGGCTTCCGGGCGGGTGGCGGCGATCTACGGCATCCACCGGGTGGAGGCCCCCCTGACCGGGCCGGGGAAGTGAGCGCTTTTGCCGATAGGGGGGTCCGGGGGGGATTATCCCTTCCGGGGGTGAACAAAATACCGAATGACAATGTCATTACACTATACATACTTAGGTTGTTATTTTTTCAGAAGGGGAGACGAATGAGAGGCCCTGCGATGCTGCCGCCACGAGGTGAAACACTCAATCTGCGGATGGGCTCCGAAGAGAAGAACCTGATCGACCGCGCCGCCCGGGCAGGCGGGCAAAACCGCACCGATTTCAATCCGGAAGCTGCCCGCCGTGTCGCGGAAGAGACCCTGCTCGACCGAACGGTGCTGACGGTCGATGCGGAAGCCTACGAAAAGTGGCTGGCGCTGCTCGACGCGCCGCCACAGACCAACGAGCGGTTGCGTCGCGCCCTGCAGACACCAGCGCCATGGGAGGGGTGAAACCACCGACATCCACTGATACGGGGGTCCGGGGGGGATTATCCCCCCCGGCGGGTTCGGGGCAGCGCCCCGAGGTGTTGGTGTGGCCTTTGGCCGTCGCGGTCCGCAGCATCAAAAGAAAGCCCACCCACTCACCACCCGCACCATGCGGAGAATTCGTGCGGACCGCAGGGGGCAAGGGGGGGCCTCATCCCCCCATCCTTGAACGCGCCAATTCCACCAGGGTTTCGGTTTTCATAAACAAGGATCTCTCGTCCGCGAGTAACCCCGGCGGTGTCTTGGTGGTGCGTTCAAAGATGGGGAGGATGAGGCCCTCCCCTGGCCCCCTCCGGCGGGTCGAAGTGGGAACAGGGTTGGGTAGCGGTTCAGCGTTGGCCATTTCTCCTTTTGGCTTCGACCCGCCAAAAGCCACGGCAACGGATAGAACCTCTGGGCTCCGCCCCGAACCCCGCCGGGGGGGATAATCCCCCCCGGACCCCCGTTATGTTACCAGCACACTACAGCGCCAGCCTCGACCCCATCTCCACCACCCGCTGCATCGGCAGATTGAACCACTCCGCCGCATGACCCGAGGTGTGCTGCAGCCAGATGAAAAAGCGTTGTCTCCAGATCGGGAACCCCGGATACCCCCCCATCGGCAGAAAAGTCGCCCGGCCCAGGAAAAACGACGCCTCCTCCCGCAACCCCTCCCCCTCGAACAACGGCAACTCCTGCATCGCCTTGAGCAGATCCGGCGTCTCCGAAAATCCGAAAGTGATCTCCAAACGGTGGAACCCCTGGCCCAGATCCTCCTGAACCACTCGGGGCACCCCAGACAGGAAAGGCGTGTCCTGAATGGTCACCGTCACCAATACCACCCGTTCGTGCGCCACCCAATGGTGTTGCAGATTCTGCACCAGGGCGCGCGGGACCACCGCTTTGCGTCCCGTCAGATAGATCGCCGTGCCGGGAACACGGGGCAGTTGCTCCTTCTCGAACTGCCGCAGAAACGGCTCCAGCGGAATCTCCTCCCGCGAAACGGCCTTCAATGCCAATTGCAAACCGTTCTTCCAGGTGGCCATGAAATAGAAGATGAAAGTGCCCAACACCAGCGGGAACCACCCGCCCTCCGGAATCTTGAGGCAGTTGGCCGCGAAGAAGGTCAGATCGAAGAAGAGGAAGAAGCCCGTCACCAACGCCGCCGTCAGGGGCTTCCAGGAGAAAGAGGCCCGCAACACCAGCCCGAAGGCCAGGGTGGTGTCGATGGCCATGGCCCCGGTCACGGCGATGCCGTAAGCCGACGCCAGATTCGAGGAGCTTTTGAAGGAGACCACCAGCACCAGAACCGCCAGCAGCAGCGCCCAGTTGACCACCGGGACATAAATCTGCCCCTCCTCCTGCGTGGAGGTGTGAACCACCGCCATGCGCGGCAGAAAGCCCAGATTCATGGCCTGGCGCGCCGCCGAAAAGGCCCCCGAAATCACCGCCTGACTGGCAATGACCGTGGCGGCGGTGGAGAGAAAGACCAGAGGATAGAGCCCCCAGGAGGGGGCCAGCAGGTAGAAGGGATTGCGCAAACTCTCCGCATCCTGAAGGATCAGACTGCCCTGGCCGAAATAGTTGAGCACCAGCGAGGGAAAGACCAGGAACAGCCAGGCTCCCTTGATGGCCCGCCGTCCGAAATGGCCCATGTCGGCATAGAGGGTCTCCGCGCCGGTCACCGCCAGGAAGACCGCCCCCAGCACCAGAAACGCCTGTCCGCCGTGAATCAGAAAGAACTGTATCGCATACAGCGGCGACAAGGCGGCCAGCACCGTGGGATTGCGCACGATCCCGTAAATCCCCAGCGCCGCCAGGATGATGAACCAAACCACCATCACCGGGCCGAAAAGCTGTCCCACCCCGCCCGTACCCCGACGCTGAAAGAGGAAGAGCCCGATCAGAATGGCCACGGTCACCGGCAGCACCGCCGGTTTCAACACCGGCGTGGCCAGTTCCAGCCCCTCCACCGCCGACAAGACCGAAATGGCGGGAGTGATCACCCCGTCGCCGAAAAAGAGAGCCAGACCGCACAGGCTCAGGAAGTAGATCATGGCGCGAAGATTCGGTCCCACCCCCGGTGAGCGCAAGGCCAGGGCGGCCAGGGCCATGATGCCCCCCTCTCCCTTGTTGTCCGCCCGCATGATGTAGAAGACGTACTTGACGGTGATCACCACCACCAGGGACCAGAAGATCAGGGAGAGGACTCCCAGCACGTCCGCTTCGGTCGGCGCGGCGCTGCCGTGGCTGCCGAGGGCCTCCTTGAGCGCGTAGAGCGGACTGGTGCCGATATCCCCGAAGACTACGCCCAGCGCACCGATCACCAGGGTGGCCAGGCGACCGCGCGATTGTTCCTCCGTGTGAGCAGACATGGGCAAACCCCTCTCTGGCAAGACAACCCGTCCGGCACAAATCGGGCATGATGCCGGCTTTGGTATCGGGATGGGATCAATTCGATGGCAAAATCCATCAAGATTGTATAAAGATTCCGTTGCGGAAGATGGGGGGCCGGGGGGGATTATCCACCCAGGCGGAGGTTTGAAGGCGAAGCCTCCAAGCGGTCCGCAGCGAATCAGCCGAGGAAAACAGCTCTCCGTCATACGGGGGTCCGGGGGGGATTATCCCCCCCGGCGGGGTTCGGGGCA
>JADGAQ010000153.1 GCA_015231925.1 Magnetococcales bacterium | reverse complement strand
CAGAAACTTCTCCACCAGTCGGGGTTCGAAGGCTGTTCCCGAGCCGCGTTGGATCTCCTTCACCGCCGCGTCCACAGTCCAGGGCTGTTTGTAGGGCCGACGGGAGGTGAGGGCGTCGAAGACATCCGCCACGCTGCAGATGCGCCCCATCAAGGGGATCTCCTCAGCCACCAGACCGTTCGGGTAGCCGGTTCCATCCCATTTCTCATGGTGTGCCAGGGCGATTTGGTGGGCGGTGCGCAATAAAAGAGAGGGTTCATTGGAAAGAAGCTGCCCGCCCAGGATGGCGTGGGTCTTCATGATGGCGAATTCTTCCGGCAGAAGCTTTCCCGGCTTCAAAAGGATGGTGTCGGGAATGCCGATCTTGCCCACATCGTGCATGGGTGCCGCATTGAGCAGCAGTTCCTGACTCTCTCCGGATAGTCCAACGGCCCGGCCCAGGCAGACTGAATAGTGACTCATGCGCAAGATATGCTGGCCCGTTTCGTTATCCCGATGCTCCGATGCCCAGCCCAAACGCCGGATGATCTCCAATCGGGTGCGAAACAGCTCCAGCTTGCTCTCTTCCAGCGCCTGAGCGTTGCGGGCCGCTCTCAGGATGTAACGCACCCGGTGTCCCAGCAAGCTCCAGTTGATGGGTTTGGTGATGAAGTCCGTGGCTCCCGCCTGAAAAGCCAGATCAATGGAGGTGACATCGTCCAGACTGGTCGCCAGTACAAAGGGTAAGTGGGTCAACGCGGCCTGGCCGCGAATCAGCCGACACAAGGCAAAACCATCCAGTCGTGGCATGACCACATCGGAAATCACCAGATCGGGACGCTCGTTGCGCACCATGTCCCAGGCTTGCTCCCCATCTTCAGCCGCCGCCACGCGAAAACCACCCTGCTGGAGAGATTCCCGCAGCAGGTAGCGTTGTAAAAATTCATCATCAACTATCAGTATTGAATATTTATTTTGTGCTTCTGTTCGATTAATCATGCGTAACTCTCCGTCATATTGATAGACAGAAGTTGTTGAGAGCCTGTTCAGCTTCGGCAAATACGGAACGGGCCTGCCTGAAATGGGGTTTGACCAGAGCCAGATTGGCGTATTCCGACTCCATCGTTCGTCCCAGATCAGCCAGATGCGCCACACCCATGGTCAGGCTGGACGATTTGAGTGTGTGGGCCGCAACCCGCACCGCTTCGGAATCGTTGCGCTCCAGGGCCGATCCGAGTTCCGCCAACAACTCGGGTGTTCGCACGAGATAGTGTTCCACCAGTTTGCACAACAGCCCCTGGTGGCCATTCTTTTCCAGCAACAGGATTCGTCCCAAAGCGATTTGATCCAATACCGGAAATGTCGGCGACAGGCCGCCAACGTGGCCGAAGTTGCTCACCGACTGGATTTTTTGCGATATTCGTGGCCATGATGCAGGATCCGATTCCAGCGTTTTGGGGTCTTCAAGGTTCGTTCCCGTCTCCTCCGAAGAGGGCAGCCATCGGTACAGCACCGCGCCAAGCTCCTCCTGACTGAACGGCTTGCGCAGATAGTGGTCCATTCCGGCGTCGTGGCACTGTTTGCGACTCTGTTCCAGTACGTGGGCCGTCAAGGCAATGATGGGGATATGCTCCAACCCGTCCTGGATTTCCCTTTGGCGGAGGCGTCGGGTGGTTTCGTAGCCATCCAGGAGCGGCATTTCACAGTCCATGAAGATGGCATCGAAGGCGGGCTTCGCCCTGTCCACCTCGATCAATGCCTGTTGACCGTTGTTGGCCAACGTGACCTGACAACCGAATATGGCCAGGGTTGCCGCAGCGACCTCCTGATTAACCAGGTTATCCTCCACCAATAATATATGTCCCTTGAACCGGATGTTGTCCGGGGTAATCGGACGTCGTGCCGCCTGAAAGGCCATTACCTCCTGGCGATCCCCCTCCTGCTGTTTGCCAAAACGCAAGACGAACCCGAAGGTCGAGCCCCTTCCCGCCTCGCTTTTCACGTCCAGTACCCCGCCCATCATGACTACCAGTTTCTGGGTAATGGCCAATCCCAGGCCGGTTCCCCCAAACTTGCGTGAGATCGAGGGATCTTCCTGAGAAAAAGCCTGGAAGAGGTGTATCTGGTATTCGGGAGAGATGCCGATCCCCGTATCGCATACCTCGAACCTCACCAGGACATCGGCTTCCCGCTCCTCGATGACCCGCACCGCCAAGACGACGCTACCCTCCTCGGTAAATTTGATGGCGTTGCCCACCAGATTGAACAGGATTTGCCGCAGCCGGAAGGGGTCTCCGATGAGATGGATCGGGAGGTTTTTACATCCGCAGACCGAAAAGGAGAATGGTCTCGCTTTCGCGGTTTTTTGAAAGGCTTTTTTAATGTCATCAATAACCTCATAGATGTCGAAACGCAGCAACTCCAGAGACAGTCCGCCGGCATTGATTTTGGAAAGGTCCAGAATATCGTTGATAATTCGCAACAAGGTGCGACCGGAGCGGTGGATGGTCTCGATATAATGGCGCTGTTGTTCGGTAAGGGACGTTCTCAATATCAGATCGGCCATTCCCAGCACCCCGTTCATGGGCGTGCGAATTTCATGGCTCATGGTGGCCAGGAAATCGGCTTTGGCCCGGTTGGCGGTTTCGGCTTTTTCCTTGGCCTGTTCCAGGGTTTCCTCCCAGCATCGGCGAAGGATGAAATTCTGCACTTCGTTGCCTACTGCTTGAAGTTGATTATTATCAAAATCTTCATAATTTTCTGTCTTATTGAATACTCCTAAAATCATGCGTGCCCGGTCTCCATCCAGCACCGGGACGCTCAAATAGCGGCTGACGGGAAAGTGCCCCAAGGGCAGACCGCGTCGAGTGAACGGAGGCAGACCTTCGTTGTAGACCACGGGTTTCAACTGCCGCGCGCAATCGGCCCACGCCCCGGCCTGTGCCAGTGAAAAAGGTGTCAGGGGGGGCTTCGATATGCCGAGTCGCCTCACCTCCTGACTCCAGGAGATTTGGGAGAAGGTATCCTGATCCTCATTGAGCAGGATCAGAAATCCGGCTTGGCTGTGGGTCAGGAGGACCGCGATTTCCAGAGCCTGATCGCACAATTCCTGAACGGTGAGTTCCTGGGCCCGCCGATTGAGTTCCATCAAGCGTCTCAACCGTTCGGCGTCGGCGACCCGGATGGCCTGGGAGCGACGTCGTTGCGTGGCATCGCGGAACAGGCCCATGCGGTAGACCTGATCATCCACCGTCACTTCCGACAGGGTGATGTCGGTGAAGACCACCGCCCCATTCCAGCAGAACAGGGGCACATCGTTCTGGGTGTTGACTTTGCCTTCTTCGTGGTTTTGAAACACATCCAGATCCCAAATCCGCGTCCCTGTGGGGCTGAAGTCTCCCGAGACCAGGAAGGGAACTTCACTCCGATTGCAGCCCAGCATTTCGCAAAACCGCGCATTGGCCATAAAGAAGTGACCAGAGGGTGAACCCAGCAGCAGAATGCCGTCGTTTGCCTGTTCGAAGATACTCTCGAAATTGTTGCGGGAGGTACGCAACTCGGTCTCCATGGTTTTGCGAATGGTAATGTCGGCGGCCATAGCCAGCACCCCGGTGAATCGGCCCTGTTCGTCATGGAGAGGTGAGGTGGACAGGATCACCCAAACCTCGCCACCATCGAGGCGGTGAAAGCGGATGTCCTGCTGCTCGACCACCCCCGCCCGGCGATTTTTGAAATGAAACAGGGCGTTCTCCCGTGCATTCGGAGCGATGAACTCCAGAAAGGAGCGCCCCATCATCTGTTCCACGGTGCAGCCCAGTAATTGGGCCATTTTCTGGTTGGTGAAGGTGGTGGCCCCCGTGGCATCGATCCGCCAGATCCCCTCCTGGGAGACCTCGACAATGGTGCGATACTGCTGTTCCTGGTGCAGCAGCGCCTCCTGGATTTCACGGGCCGAGCGGTGCGCCTGCAAACCGCGCAGCAGATGGCGCATGCGCTGACGCAATACTTCCCAATGGACCGGTTTCGTAATGTAATCATCCGCCCCGACGGCAAAGGCCCGGACAACCGAAGCATTATCCTCCATCGTTGTCACGATGAGGATTGGAAGTTCCTCCTCCCCGGTTCGTTTCCGTAGTGCGATACAGGTATCGAAACCGTCCATGGTTGGCATATCCGCGTCCAGGATCACCAGTTCAGGCCGGTTGGAGTCGTACAAGGTCAAGGCCTCCTCGCCGCTGCGAACCGCGATCACCGTATAGCCCGTCTGGTACAGGTGTCCGGCATACAGTTGCAACATTTCCGGATCATCATCCACAACAAGAACGGTATCGTGAGCCATTTTGGTTTCCTTCGTCTTCGGAAAGAGCTCTTCCAGCGGCGGCTGGCCATTCCGTTGGTGCTGTCAGGGCCTGTTAACATTCCTCATCTTTTGGCCCCTGGCGGGGCGTGCCATCCGGTTCGGCAGGCTCATACAGGAGGACCGCATTCCGCTTCCTCACCCTCTTGCGCCTTGCCAGGAACCAAAATCGGGCGATTGTCAACACCCCCTGGTCCGTGGTCGAGTGGCACATCGTCGACATTTAACGATGCATAGAAATCAAGCAGATCCAGCAAGGTCTGCTTCTTGATGGGTTTGGTCAGATGTTCGTTGCAACCTGCGGCCAGGCTCTCTTCCTTTCGTCCGATGGAGGCGTGAGCGCTCAAGGCAATAATGAATAAAGGCGTGCGCCCCTCGTCGCGCTCCCATTGGCGAATCTGGCGTGTTGCTCCGTAGCCGTCCAGAACCGGCATCTGAATGTCCATGAGGATCAGATCAAACGGTTCTTTCCTGACCCGAGCCAGTGCTTCCAAACCATCGTTGACCAGGGTCAGATGATGAATGGTCTTACTCAGATACACCTTAAGCAATAATTGATTATCAAGTGAATCTTCTACCAGCAAAACACGCAGGCTGCGCTTGGGGGTGGAAGGCGTCGACAGGGCAGGCCTGAGCAGGGGTGGGGGCGGATCCGCGATTCGCAGGGGAAGGGTGAAGAAAAAGGTGCTACCGCGGCCAATCAGGCTTTCCAGCCAGATGACGCCACCCATCCATTCCACCAGCCTCCGGGAGATGGAGAGTCCGAGACCCGTTCCCCCGTAGCGCCGATGGATGCCTCCATCGGCCTGGGTAAACGGGGCAAAAATGCGCTCCTGATTTTCCTTGGCAATGCCGATGCCCGAATCGCTGACCGAAAACAGCAGAGTGTCGGCTGTTGTGTCATGGAGTGCCAATTGAACCCGGATGGCGCCCTGGCTGGAAAATTTGATGGCATTGCTGATGAGGTTGACAAGCACCTGGGTGAGACGTCCCTCATCCCCCATGATGGTCACGGGAACGCTTGGCAGCACATCCCCATGGAGCGCGATCCCCTTCTGCCCGGCGGACAATTGCATGATCCTCAAGGTCTCATCGAGGACAACTCTTGGAGAATAGGACTTGTCGACAAGCGTGAACTGACCCGATTCGATGCGCGAGAAATCCAGGATATCGTTGATAATGGCCATCACGGCGCCACAGGATCGGCTCATTATCTCCAGATAGTGGCGCTGCTCGTCCGTCAGGTCGGTTTCCAATAGAACATCATTCATTCCAAGAACCACGTTCATGGGGGTGCGAATTTCGTGACTCATTGTATCTAAGAACTCTTTTTGTGCCTTGTACCCTGCGGCATCATGATCTTTGGTGATGCGACCCTCTTCCTCTTCCTTTTCCTGGTCCTGTCTGGAAAATTCCCGAAAGACCACTACCGCCCCCCGGGCGTCCTGACCGTGGTGAATCGGCACGGCAATCAGGGAAATGGGCAGGCGATTGCCGTCGCGCAGCCAGATCACTTCATTATTGGAAGTGACCACCCTGTTTTGCTCCAACACGTCGAACACAGGGCTCTCTTCAAGGGGGCAAAGCCTCCCGTCCGCGCAGGAATGGTGGAACAGGTCATTCGATTTGTTGCCCAGCACCTCCCCTTCCTTCCATCCCAACAGGGTCAGCGCCGCAGGATTGATGAAGGTGATGCGCCATTCCCGGTCGATGACATACATGGGGGTGGCCATGGTGGCGGCAATCTCGCGCAATTGATGTTCGTTTTTTCTCAAGGCGGCTTTGGTTTGTTTCGAGTCGGAGCAATCCACCTCCGTGGAAAAGCGCAGCTCCACGCGCCCTTCGACCCTTCGAATGGTATGTATGAAAATGGCTCGACCACGACTTTTCAGAGCTTCCACCAGATATTGGAATATCTCCGGATCATCATCAACAAAGAGGAAACTTCCCAATACCCCTTCCATGTTATTCATCACGGCTCCTCCGCCCCGTACGGACCGATGCTGTAAGTTACTTCCATGTGATTTTCTATGGATTTGGTATTTAAAATAGTATATTATTACTAATATAATATTTATCAATACCATTTTTCTTTCCATGCCGAACGGCACTCAGGCCACCGCAACGCCGGTCAAGTGAACATTTGGCGTTGGAAAATGCCATGACGGGCTCATTCTTGTGGCCTAATTCTCTCAAGACTCCTCGTCTGATGTCATAAATTAAGGAACACTGAATTGAAGATCCGGGGCCTGAAATAGAGAGCCGGATCGGCCCAGTTCTCAATCCACCGTGTTGGGGAGAGGCGATCCACTTCGAGGGGCAGTCGAGGCGGTTCTTCAAGACATCGGCCTTCGTCGTGGCTCTCCATGAACACGCGGTAGGCGCTTTCTCCTCGAAGCAGGTGGCGCATACGCTGACGCAGGATGGTCCAATGCACCGGCTTGGTGATCAGGTCGTCGGCTCCGGCAGCAAAGGCCTTCTCCACCGAATTGTTGTCATCATCATCGGTTACCATCAGGATGGGCAGTTCTGTCTCGTGCGCCCGTTGTCGCAGCGCCGCGCAGGTGGTGAATCCATCCGGGTCCGACATGCGGGCCTCGATGATCGCCAGATGCGGACGATGGGCATCGAAGAGTGCCATGGCATCCGTACAGTTGTTTGCCTGAACCACGACGTAACCGATTCTGACTAAATTGGTTTCGTAGCATCGTAAGGTATCGATATCGCTATCAATAACCAATATGGTGATTTTGAGTTCCATTTTCAGTGCCATGACCCTTCAAAATCGGGGTGTAAATTATATATTGACAGGGTTGCGCTGCGTTTTGGCATAATATAGTCGAAAATTAGTCCACTGCAAGCATCATGAAACAGTGGTTCGTCTTCCCGTGTCAAACCTTCCCCAAGGTGAGATGTTTCGGAATCTCGCGTGGGTTCCTCCGAAATAATTCCTTCTGATCGCCATTGGAATTCAGTCTGGCATGGTCCGAGAAGATCACTGACGATGACATCCACCGGGTGCCATAACATACAGAGAAACATGGCTTCGCCAACCGTGCTGGCTACTACGGTTTGGTGACCTCTCGCCTGAAGGAGTGCGCAAATTTTGGAAAGAATGAAGGGATTTTCATTGATGATCAGAATGCGTGACATGGTATCCTCCCTGATGATGGAATCCCTGCTTCTGTTTATTGGACTTTCGGGTGCTTTCGTGGACCGGGATGGTTCAATCCGTCTTATTCATCCATTTCTGCTGCAACCGGACCCGGATCGCGCCATGACGGCGTTGGGCTCGCTCGACGCTCCTCCCCGTGGGAAGAACGGCCACGGTTCCGGTCGTCGAGGCGTCCCGCACCTTGTCTGGACGCGCCCTGGCCGTTTAGCGGCGAAATTTATGAGAAAGACGGGGCCGGCACGCCCTCTTCTTTCTGTCCGGTCCCGGCGGGCCATCCGGACCTTCCTGTGCCAATCAAACGGACGAATGATGCGGGGATGACCGACGACTCTATCTCTCCCGGGTCATCTCCTTCCGGAAAAATTCCCAAAAAATAGTGCCTATTTTGATGGTGAATTTTTAAGGATAAAGACATACACAGCGCGTGCCGTGGCTCTGCCCATAACCCATCGGGTGGATGCCCTTCGTCCTGGCATATAACGATGTAATTTCAATTCAGACCACATCAGCATCCCTTTTGCTGCGTTAAAGTTATGCATTATAGCGTATGTGGTCTTATGGCCAAGTCTATATCTTTTATCCCGGCGGGATTGACCTCGATCGACGCAAGGGCAATCCCGCTTCTTCTCTCAGAGCGGAGTCGCTACCGGGGAGATCGACTGGTTCTGATTCAGATCACAAACCCGCTTCGACGAGGCTCTTTTTGCCTTTCCGGAGGAGGAATGATGGCTTTGAGTCGCCATTTTCTTCTCCGCAAGGTGAGCTATCTTCTGACCCGGCTTAGTCTTCGATTCTTCAGTTCCCGGATGGATCCCTTTCTTGGCGAGGTTTTTGATTCCTTTTGCCGTTACCGAAGACATGGCAGAGTCCGCAACCATCTTGCAGGCTTCATCCTGTGAATCTGCGTGGATCTCACGGCCATTTTTCCGGGCTTTCTTGGAATTCAATTTGGACATTCTTTTCTCCGTTGCTGAGGGTTACGACAAAAGAATACCGGCTGCTCGATCAGCGGTTCCTCGATGTTTGGCCGTTTTACATAATGAGGCGTTCCTTATGATTCGAAAGCAATGCCTGTGCCATTAACTATATACTGCAGCTTTCAAAGTACGACGATTGCATACAATCGAAGGCGAATTCGTTCTCGATGGCCCCCAATTCCCTCTCCCCGTCTTGTGCAACTCATTGAAATTCAATCAACCATTAGATAATGGCGCTCGTCGGGTACGGAAGCGGATCGCTCATTGTCGGATCGGACTATTTTTTCAAAGGCGCTCCTTTCTGATTTTGACAAATGATAATTTTATTCTGTAGCTCAATGTGTGCATTTTTGTGGGAAGAAAGTTGAAACATATGGTAGCATGAAACAGATCGATTCATGAGATGTGAAACAAGGAGGTTGTGGTTTTGGATAACTCCATTCTGATTGTCGATGATGATGATCTATTTCTTGAGGCGATGCCCATTTTTTTATCCGGCGCACACTGCGCCACCGCCACGGCAAGGTCGGTGCATCAGGCCCTGGAGATTTTGCGGCAAAAACCGTTCGACTTGGTCATTCTGGACATCAAGCTTCCCGATGGGTCCGGACTGGAGGTGCTGAGTGCAATTCGTCAATACTATCCTCATATCATGGTCATTCTTCTGACCGGTTTTCCGGAGGTGGAGACGGTCTGTCTGGCCCTGCGCGAAGGTGCTTTCGACTTCCTGACCAAACCGGTGCTGCCCTCCCGTCTCCGACATGTCGTGGCTCTGGCCATGGATCACAAACGCTCCCTTGAAAATCAGGAGATGTTGAAAAATCGTATCGAAGCCGTTTTTCGCAGTGTTGACGATGCCATCATCGCTCTGGAAAGCAACTGGCACATTATCCAGGTTAATGATGCCGCCCGGCGCCTCCTGGGCCCGGAGGCTGACGGAAAACAATCATTGCAGGATGCAGCGCCTTGGCTCTTTTCGGTGGTGGAAGGCCTGTTGAAGCAGGCCCGGGAAGAAGGCGAGGAAAAACGCGCCGTCACAATGCTCGCCATGACCGTCAGCGGCAACAAAAGTATATTAAGTTGTACCGCATCCCTCTTTCGCGACCCGGGGCAAAACAGCTCTGGAGTGATCCTGGTCATTCGGGATGAAAGCCGGTTGGCCATGATGGAATGGGAAACCCAGACCCGTCAGAGTTGGAACGGTCTGATCGGTTCCAGCAGACCCATGCAGGAGGTCTACGAACTTATCGAACGTCTGGCCGATGTCGATTCGACGGTGCTCGTTACCGGCGAAACCGGAACCGGCAAGGAGTTGGTGGCTCGGGCGCTGCATCATACCAGCGACAGGCGAAATCAACCCTTCGTGGCTGTCAACTGTGCCGCATTGCCTTCCGGCCTCTTGGAAAGCGAACTCTTCGGTCATACCCGTGGCGCGTTTACCAACGCGGTGCGCAGCAAGGTGGGGCGCTTCAAGATGGCCGATGGCGGGACCATCTTCCTGGACGAGATTGGCGACCTCACCCTGGATATGCAGGTCAAGCTCCTCAGAGTCTTGCAGGAACAGGTTTTCGAGCCGGTGGGTGACAACCGTTCCGTTCAGGTGGATGTCCGGGTGATCACCGCCACCCAT
>JADGAQ010000152.1 GCA_015231925.1 Magnetococcales bacterium | reverse complement strand
CTGCCCTGGACCCGTCGGGGGGGATAATCCCCCCCGAACCCCCGTATATCTGAAGAGTTACGTGCCAAATAGAGCGGCCCGCCCGTCGGCGAGACGGGCAGGCCACTGAAAGGCGTTGGGTTCAGCGTTTCCGCAACTGCTCCAGATCCCGCACCGCCCCTTTGGCGGCGGAAGTGGTCATGGCCGCATAGGCCTGCAGCGCCTTGGAAACCACCCGATCCCGTCCGATCGGTCGAAAAGCCTGCTCCTTGAGCCGGTTCATGGCCGCTCGCCGCCGCTTCAGAACCGTATCGGAGACCAGCAACGACAGCGTGCGGCGGGGAATGTCGATCTCGATGAGATCCCCCTCTTCGACCAGGGCCAGTTCGCCCCCTTCCGCAGCTTCGGGGGAGATATGTCCGATGGAGAGACCGGAGGTGCCTCCCGAAAAGCGACCGTCGGTGATCAGGGCGCACTCCTTGCCCAGCTCCTTGCCTTTGAGGAAGCTGGTGGGATAGAGCATCTCCTGCATGCCGGGTCCGCCCTTGGGGCCTTCGTAGCGGATGACCACCACGTCGCCTTTGCGGATGCGGTCTTCGAGAATGGCCTGGCAGGCCTCTTCCTGGCTGTTGAACAGACGCGCCGGTCCCTTGAAGGTCCAGATGGAGGGATCGACCCCGGCGGTTTTGACGATGCAGCCGTCGCGGGCGATATTGCCGAACAGGACCGCCAGCCCACCGTCCTTGGAGTAGCTGTGATCGACGGAACGGATGCAACCGTTTTCCCGGTCGGTGTCGAGGGCAGGCCAGCGGGAATCCTGGCAGAAAGGTTCGATGGTGGTCTTTCCGCAGGGGGCCGCCAGAAAGAGGTCGCGGTATTCGTCGCCGAGATTGGGGCTGCGGATATCGACCCGGTCCAGGGCTTCGGCCAGGGAAGGGGAGTGGATGGTGGGGGTCGCGGTCTGCAGAAGGTTGGCCCGGTTCAGTTCCCCCAGGATGGCGAAGACACCTCCGGCGCGATGCACATCCTCCATGTGGAATTTCTGGGTGGAGGGGGCCACCTTGCAGAGACAGGGCACCTGACGGGAGAGACGGTCGATATCGGCCATGGTGAAATCCACCCCGGCCTCCTGGGCGGCGGCCAGAAGATGAAGCACGGTGTTGGTGGAGCCACCCATGGCGATGTCCAGAACCATGGCGTTCCGGAAAGCCTGCTGATTGGCGATGCTGCGGGGCAGCACCGAGGTGTCGTCCAGTTGGTAGTAGCGCCGCGCCAGATGCATGATATGGCGACCCGCCTTGAGAAAGAGACCGCGCCGGGCCACGTGGGTGGCCAGGGTGGTGCCGTTGCCGGGAAAGGCCAACCCCAGAGCCTCCATGAGACAGTTCATGGAATTGGCGGTGAAGAGCCCCGAGCAGGAGCCGCAGGTGGGACAGGCCGATTTTTCCATGACATCCAGTTCGCTTTCGGAGACGGAGGCGCTGGAGGCGGCGATCATGGAATCGACGAGATCGAGTTTGCGCAGGGAGCCGTCGGCCAGATTCATCTTGCCCGCTTCCATGGGGCCGCCGGAGACGAAGACCGTGGGGATGTTGAGCCTCAAGGCGGCCATCAGCATGCCGGGGGTGATCTTGTCGCAATTGGAGATGCACACCAGGGCATCGGCGGTATGGGCCTGCACCATGTATTCCACGCTGTCGGCGATGAGATCCCGGGAGGGCAGGGAGTAGAGCATGCCGCCGTGCCCCATGGCGATGCCGTCGTCGATGGCGATGGTGTTGAACTCACGGGGAACGCCGCCATGGGCGAGGATCTCTTTGGCGACCAGTTGTCCCACCTCTCGCAGATGCACATGGCCCGGAACGAACTGGGTGAAGGAGTTGGCCACGGCGACGATGGGTTTGCCGAAATCGGATTCGGCCATGCCGGTGGCGCGCCACAAGGAGCGGGCCCCGGCCATGTTGCGACCGCGGGTCGAGGTATTGGAACGGAGTTCGGGCATGGAGAAGACCTTTCCTGAAAGGGCCGGGCAGGGGATAATAGGCCCGACGACGGAGGAACGATAGCAGCCTGTTGAAAAAATCGATCTCGCGCCTTGATGCTGCCGGAACCGGAAAAATGCTCACATGGAACGGACTATGCTGCGCGTTTTCCGAACCCGGCGCCTCGCCTGAAGACGCGATATCGATTTTTTCAACAGGCTGCCAGCCCGGAGAGCGGACGAAACCATCATGGGTCAACTATTCAGGATTCATCCCGACAACCCGCAGCCGAGGTTGCTCAAACAGGCGGCTACCATTTTGCAGCAGGGTGGCGTCATCGTCTACCCCACCGATACGACCTACGGGTTGGGATGCGGGCTGATGAATCGCGCCGGGGTGGAACGCATCATCCGGTTGCGACAGTTGGCGCCCAACCACCTCTTTTCGGTCTTGTGCCCCAATCTGGCGGAGATCTCCCGTCTGGCGCGGGTGGATAACGCCACCTACCGCATTCTGAAGCGGTTTCTGCCCGGTCCCTACACCTTCGTGCTGGAGGCGACCCGGGAGGTTCCCAAGACGCTGCTGCCCAAACGGCGCACCATCGGACTGCGCATTCCCGACCATCCCATCTGTCTCGGCCTGTTGGAAGAGGTGGGGGAGCCGATTCTCTCCACCTCCCTGAAACTGCCGGGGCAGGAGGAGATCCTCTGCGACGCCGAGGAGATCCACGAACGCATCGGCCACCTGGTGGAACTGGTCATCCATGGCGGAATTCTCTCCGGCGTGCCCTCCACGGTGGTCGATCTGAGCGGGGACGGGCCGGAAATCCTGCGGGTTGGTGCGGGTGACCCCTCCTGTTTCACCTCGGGAGCCTGATCCGAAGGGGGCGAGAGGTTCCAAATCCTTGCAAACAGGGCGTCGAAATGGTATGAAGCGAGGATGATCAGCATGGCGCGTGCGCCAAAATCACACACATCCGGATACGGTTCTCCCGGTGCCCCTCGGGGTGGAGAACATCAAGCGGACCGGATGGAGGGACTTCAACCGAAACTGGCAGGAAGGCAAACGAGACAACAATGGCTACTTATTCGGTACGTGAACTGTTGGAGGCCGGTTTCCACTTCGGGCACCAGACCAAACGCTGGAACCCCAAGATGGCGACCTACATCCACTCCTCCCGCAACGGCACCCACATCATCAATCTGCAAAAGACCGTCTACATGTTGCGCGACGCCTGCGGCTACGTGCGCAGCACGGTGCAGAAGCGCGGGCGCGTCCTTTTCGTGGGCACCAAGCGCCAGGCTGCGGATATCGTGCAGGAAGTGGCCCTGGGCTGCGGTCAGTACTTCGTCAACCAGCGCTGGCTGGGCGGCACCCTGACCAACTGGGAGACCATTCAACGCTCCATCCGTCGCCTGAAGGATCTGGAGCGCATGGGCACCGACGGCACCCATCAGATGCTGACCAAGAACGAGGTTCAGCGCCTGGAACGGGAGAGAATGCGCATCGAGAACGCCCTCGGCGGCATCAAGGCCATGGATCGTCTGCCCCATCTGATCGTGGTGGTGGATACCCGCAAGGAGCACATCGCCGTTAAGGAAGCCAACAAACTGGGCATCCCCGTGGTGGCCCTGGTGGACACCAACTGCGATCCGGATCCGGTGGACTATGTGGTGCCCGGCAACGACGACGCCATTCGCTCCATCCGTCTCTTCCTGGACAAGATGGCCGAGGCCGTCAAGGAAGGTTCGCAACTGGTCACCGAAGAGGTCTTCGAAGAGCCGCAACAACCGGTGCGCGATGCGCCGGCCCGTCCTTCCCGCAAGAGCCAGGCCCTGGTGCATGACTCCGACGACGATCTGGAAGAGATGGTGGCCATTCGCGAGTGATCCGGTCCTGTCGGGAACGAGCGCGTCCAATTCGCAACAGGTAATTTTCAAAGAGGTGGAGCAAATGTCGGTTACTGCGCAAATGGTCAAGGATCTCCGGGAGAAGACCGGGGCGGGCATGATGGAGTGCAAGAAGGCCCTCACGGAGACCGGCGGGGATATGCAGGCGGCCATCGACTGGCTGCGTAAGAAGGGCCTGTCGGTTGCGGCCAAGAAATCGGGTCGCGTCGCGGCGGAAGGCAAGGTTGTGGCCGTTTCGTCGGGCAACGCCGGTATCTTGCTGGAAGTGAATCTGGAAACGGATTTCGCCTCCCGCAACGAACATTTCGGGAGTTTTATCGAAAATCTGTCTCAACTGGTTCTGAAGGCGCGTCCTGCGGATATGGATGCCCTGCAGGCCCTGCCCTACGGCAACGGTCGTTCCGTGGCCGAAGAGGTGACCCATCTGATCTCCGTTATCGGGGAGAACATGGCCGTGCGCCGCTACCAACTCATGGAAGTGGCCCAGGGCGTGGTGGGGCAATACATCCACATGAACGGCAAGATCGGCGTTCTGGTGGGTTTGGAGAGCGGGGGCGATGCGGCGGCTCTCGCCGAGTTGGGTAAGCAGTTGGCCATGCACGTGGCCGCCGCCTCTCCCCAATTCCTGGACCGCTCCGTGGTGCCGGTGGAGACCCTGAACCGGGAGCGGGATGTGCTGATGGAGCAGGCCAAGGCCAGCGGCAAGCCCGAAAACATTCTCGCCAAGATGGTGGAAGGGCGTATCAGCAAGTTCTACGGTGAGGTCTGCATGCTGGAGCAGCTCTACGTCGTCGATCAGGAGAGCAAGGTCTCCCAGGTGGTGGAACAGGCTGCCAAGAAGTTGGGCAGCCCCATCCGGGTGACCGGTTTCGCCCGCTTCCAGCTGGGAGAGGGTATTCAGAAGGAAGAGAAGGACTTTGCTGCGGAAGTCGCCCAGCAGATGGGGTGATGTTTTCGAGCAGCATGGTTGGTTCCGGAAACAGGGCGGTCGGCTCTGCCGTATCCGAAGAGGGGATCAATCCTTCGGGAGGCAGGGTCGGCCCATCCCGGCAGACGTCAGGAGAGGCCGATTTTCATGACAAATGCCACGCCTTATCGGCGCGTTTTGGTGAAACTTTCCGGAGAAGCTCTGATGGGGGGGCGGGGCTATGGTCTCGACCCCCTTTTTTTGGCCCGGGTGGCCGGTGAGCTGGCCGGGGTTAACCGGCTGGGCATCGAACTGGCCCTGGTGGTGGGCGGCGGCAACATTTTTCGCGGCATGTCCGAAAGCGCCCGGGATATGGAACGCAGCCGGGCCGACCAGATGGGCATGCTGGCCACGGTGATCAACGCCCTGGCCCTGCAAAGCGCCCTGGAGGCGGCGGGTGTCCCGGCGGTGGTGCAGTCGGCTCTGGCCATGCCCCAGGTGGCGGAGACCTTTCAGCAGCAGCAGGCCGTGCGGCATCTCCAGGAGGGCCGGGTGGTGATCTTCGCCGCCGGAACCGGGAATCCCTACTTCACCACCGATACCGCCGCCAGTTTGCGGGCCATCGAGATTCATGCCTCCGTGTTGATCAAGGCGACCAAGGTGTCCGGCGTTTACAGCGCCGACCCGGCCAAGGATCCGCAGGCCGAGTTCCTGCCTTATCTGACCTATCGTGAGGTGTTGCAACGGGATTTGCGGGTGATGGATCTGACCGCCATCACCCTCTGTCGGGAGAATCGCCTGCCAATCCTGGTCTGTTCCATGACCGAACCGGGCAGTCTTGGCAGGGTCTTGCAAGGCGAACGCCTGGGAACCCTGATTGAGGAGGCATGATGAACGCAGCCTATGAAGCAGACCTCACGGAACGGATGAAGAAAGTCTTGCAGGCCATGCAGGAGGAGCTGGGGGGGCTGCGCACCGGACGTGCCAACACGGGGCTGCTGGATCACCTGACGATCGAGGCCTACGGCAGTCGCATGCCGTTGAATCAGGTGGCCTCCCTGAATGTGCCGGAGGCGCGCATGATCACGGTGCAGCCCTGGGATCGCTCCCTGGTCAATATCATCGACAAGGCCATTCGGGAGTCGGACCTGGGCCTCAATCCCATCAAGGACGGCATGGTGTTGCGCATTCCCCTGCCGGAGTTGACCGAAGACCGGCGGCGGGATCTGGTCAAGGTGGTACACAAGTTCGCCGAACAGGCCCGGGTGGCCATTCGCAACGTGCGCCGCGACGGGGTGGAAATCCTCCGCAAGGCGGAAAAGAACAAGGAAATCTCCAAGGATGATCTCCATGTCTGGGAAAAGACCGTTCAGGAGTTGACCGACCGCCATATCGAGCGCATCGGCGAAATCGCCCTGAAGAAGGAAGAAGAGATCATGCATGTGTAGCGTCTTCCGAGGAGACGCCGTATCGGAGTTGTCGTACACTGCATAACTGAGGCACTAAAAGGGGGTTCGTACCCCGGACACGTTTATCCCTGCAAGTGGCTGCCGGGTAGCCGCGGAAGGTAATCTCGATGTTGAAATTGGACGGAGAAAACATGCCCAAACATGTTGCCATCATTATGGATGGCAATCGTCGCTGGGCCAAAAGCCGCAGTCTGCCCCGTCTGGAGGGGCATCGCCAGGGGGTGAAGGCGGTGCGGCGCACCATCGAGGCCTGTCTGTTGCTGGGGGTTCCCGTCCTGACGCTCTACACCTTCTCCTCGGAAAACTGGAAAAGGCCCCAGGACGAAGTGAACGCCCTGATGAATCTGCTGGCCATGCATCTGCGCAAGGAGATGGACGAACTGATCCGGGAAGGGGTTCGCTTCAAGGCCCTGGGCCGATTGAACATGCTGCCTCAGAAAATCCAGGATCTGGTGGTGGAGATGGAAAACCGCACCGTGGTCAACACCCGGTTGCAATTCAATATCGCCCTGAACTACGGGGGACGCCAGGAGATCGTCGATTGCATCCGCAGCTTCGTTACGGATGCCCGGGAGCGGGGCCTGACACCCGAGGAGGTGACCGAAGAGAACGTCTCCTCGCGCATGAGTACGGCGGGCCAGCCGGATCCCGATCTGTTGATCCGCACCGGGGGGGAGCAGCGCATCAGCAATTTCCTCCTGTGGCAGATGGCCTACACCGAGTTGGTCTTTTTGCCCATCTTCTGGCCGGAATTCAACAAGGATCATCTGGAACAGGCCTTGTTGGAGTTCAGCCGCCGGGAGCGCCGTTTCGGGGCGACCGCCGCCTGAGCATGGCTTTTCAAACCGGGCTGCCGGAGCCTTCTTGAGACAGGGGCGTGATTATCCTTAGGAAGCCGATCGAGTCGCTGGCTTTCCGTTACCCACTCCGACTGCCGTTGATGGAACCGAAGCATGGTGTTGCGCATTGTAACAGCCTTGATTCTCATTCCGGTGGTGATCTGGGTGTTGTTCCGGGGTGGGACGGGTCCGCTCTACCTGCTGATGCTGTTGGCCGGCAGCGGTTTGATGTGGGAGTGGAACCGGCTGAAGGGTGGGGTGGACGCGCTCCCCCTGGCCATGGCCGTCGGGGTCGGCGCGGTGATGTTGGCCCTGCCGCTGACACCGCTGAAGGAGCTGCTTTGGTTGCTTCCGGCGGTGTTGCTGCCCGCGCTGATGGGGTTGGGGGTCTGGCGTTACCAGGCAGACAAACCGGTCCTCGACGGAATGCTGCTGTTGATGGGCGGGCTGCTCTATTGCGTCGCGCCCCTGGTTTGGCTGTTGGAAGTACGGTTGCGTTTCGGGCCGGAATGGCTGGGTTTGTTGCTGATCGTCATCTGGTCCACGGACACCGGGGCGTTGTTCGTGGGACGGGGCTTCGGAGGGCCGAAGTGGATTCCCCGGGTCTCTCCGGGCAAGACCTGGTCCGGTTTTTGGGGTGGAACCCTCTGTGGTATTCTGGGGGGGGCGGGGGCGGCTTACGCCTTTTCCCTTGCAATCCCAACGGGGCGCGCTATTGTCTTAAGTTTGGCCCTGTCGGTTGTGGGCCAAATCGGCGATTTGGCGGAGTCCGTGGTCAAACGCGAGGCCGGAGTGAAAGATTCCGGTCGGTTGATTCCGGGCCATGGCGGCTTGCTGGACCGTTTGGACAGCCTGCTGTTTTCGGCTCCGGTACTGGCCGCCTATCTGATCGGGGTTGACCTGCTTGAGCGTTAAGAATCTTGCCCTGTTGGGATCGACCGGATCCATCGGCCAAAGCACCCTGGACGTGGTGGCGGCCCATCCCGATCGTTTCAAGGTGGTCGCCATGGCCGCCGGGGGCAACAGCCGCCGGGCGATTGTCCAGGCGTTGCGCTTTCGCCCCGAGCTGCTCGCCATGGGAAGTGAGGAATCGGCCAGGGAAGTGCGGCGTGAGCTGCCTTCCCTGGAGGTGTTGAGTGGGCCCGAAGGGTTGCTGGCCGTGGCGCGGCATGGTCGGGCGGATATGGTGGTTTCGGCTTTGGTCGGGGCCGTCGGATTGGCGCCGACCATGGCGGCGATTCGCGCCGGCAAGGATATCGCCCTGGCCAACAAGGAGTGCCTGGTCATGGCGGGGGCGCTGTTCATGAGCGCCGTGGCCGAGTTCGGCGTGCGCCTGTTGCCGGTCGATTCGGAACACTCGGCCATTTTTCAGGTGTTGAACGGCCGGGAGGCCTTGCAGAACCTGATACTGACCGCTTCGGGAGGACCGTTCCGGGGCTGGAGCCGGGAGAGGCTGGAGCAGGTGACTCCGGAGATGGCTTTGGCCCATCCCACCTGGAATATGGGCCCCAAGATCACCATCGATTCCGCCTCGATGATGAACAAGGGGTTGGAAGTGATCGAGGCCCGCTGGTTGTTCGATGTGGAGGCTTCGCGCATCAAGGTGGTGGTTCATCCGGAGAGCATCGTTCACTCGATGGTGCAATATGCCGACGGATCGGTGCTGGCGCAGTTGGGCGTGCCGGACATGCGTACCCCGATCGCCGTGGCGCTGGCCTGGCCGGAGCGCATCGCGGCGCCGGTCAAGGCCCTGGACCTGGTGGCTCTGGGTCGGCTGCATTTCGAAGAGGCTCCGGGCGGAGACCGTTTTCCCTGTCTGCCCCTGGCTTATGCGGCTCTCTGTGGCGGGGGACGTCTGCCAGCCGTGCTCAACGCGGCCAACGAAGTGGCCGTGGCGGCCTTTCTGGCCGGGAAAATCCCCTTTCTGGGCATTCCCGCCGCCGTGGAGAGGGCCATGTCGAGCCTGGACGGACCGGGCCCCGGTTCGTTGGAGGAGTTGTTAGCCCTGGACCTTGAAACCAGGGAATTCACCAGCCGTTGGATCGGCGGGGATGGTCGGAGGAGTTTGCAGTGAACAGCCTATTTTGGGCGATCGTCGTTCTGGGCGCCCTGATTTTCGTGCATGAATTGGGCCATTTCCTGGTGGCGCGTTGGTTCGGTGTCCGCGTCCTGATCTTCTCTCTTGGTTTCGGGCCGCGACTCTTCGGATGGAAAAGCCCGAAGGACGGCACCGACTACCAGGTGGCCGTAGTGCCCCTGGGCGGCTATGTCCGCATGTTGGGGGAGGGGGACGAAGAACCTGTCGCCGAAGAGGAAAAGCCCTTTTCGTTCAGCCACAAGGGCGTCGGTCCCCGCTTCGCCATCGTTGCCGCCGGACCGCTGTTCAACTTCCTGTTCGCCATCGTGGTGCTTTGGATGACCTGTCTGATCGGTTTCCAGGAGCTGCTGCCGGTGGTGGGTAGCGTCAAGGAGGGTATGCCCGCAGCCCGCTCCGGGTTGAAAAGCGGCGACCGCATCCTGTCGGTGGAAGGGGAGGAGGTCTCCCGCTGGGAGACCATGAGCGCCCGCATCCGGGCCTCCTCCGGCGAGCCGTTGCGCCTGAGCATCGAGCGGGACAGCAAGCTGTTGGAGCTTGTCATAACCCCCGTCATCGAAGAGACTCCCAACCTGTTCGGGGAGCCCGAGCGGCGCGCCATGATCGGCATCACCCCCAAAGGGGATTCGGCCGTCATCACCTACGGCGTGGTGGAGGGTTTCTTCGAGGGGATGCGTCGTACCTGGAGCGTCATCGACCTGACGCTGACCACCTACTGGAAGCTGCTGACCCGGGTGGTCTCTCCGGACCAGATCGGCGGGCCGATCATGATTGCCGAACTTATCCTGGCCGATAACGGAAATGGGGCCGACTACGCAGGGCCAGACGGAACTGCAAAGGTCTACCAGATTGCTTACACTGACCTGGGAGCTGGTTCGATCACCACAGTTACCCTCACTGCTGGAAGCAACATAATTGATACCGGTTTTGGTCGTTTGATCGTTGATTCCTCAACCGGTTCCTATTCCTTCATTCCAAAAAGCCAGC
>JADGAQ010000151.1 GCA_015231925.1 Magnetococcales bacterium | reverse complement strand
TCCGACCCCATGGGGTCCAGGGGGCACCCCTGGGACTTTTTCTTTCGCCGTTGACCTGATCATGCTCACCGCGCAGGGATCTGAATGGTCACAAATAAATCAGATAAAGTCAAAGGATAGAACATTTCCTTTTTTTGATACTTAAAGGACAAATATTGAAAGTCAACGGAATCATTCCACCGTCACGCTCTTGGCCAGATTGCGCGGTTGATCCACATCCGTCCCCTTCAATACCGCAATGTGATACGCCAGCAACTGCAATGGAATCACATACAGAATCGGCGCCACGAAATCCCCGCAATCCGCCATGGGAATGCGAAAATCGGCCTTGCAGGACTGCCCCGCCCCCTGCTGCTCCGTGGTCAATACCACCACCCGACCACCCCGCGCCTTGACCTCTTCCACATTGCTGGCCAGCTTATCGAAAAGACCATCCCGCGGCCCCACCACCACCACCGGCAACTCCTCGTCGATCAGGGCGATCGGCCCGTGCTTCATCTCTCCGGCAGCATAGCCCTCGGCATGAATGTAGGAGATCTCCTTGAGCTTCAGCGCCCCCTCCAGCGCAATCGGAAAACAACTGCCCCGCCCCAGGAAAAGAAAGCCGTTGGCATGCATCAACTCACGGGCGATCCGGGCAATCGTCTCGTCCTGAGTCAACACCTCCTCCACCCGCACCGGCAGATGCAACAGTTGCCCCACCAACTCCGCTTCCCGGTCCGCCGTCAAATGGCCCTGGCTGCGCCCCAGCGCCAAAGCCAAACTGGCCAGCACGATCAACTGGGTGGTAAAGGCCTTGGTCGAAGCCACCCCGATCTCCGGCCCCGCCTGGGTGTACAGCACACTGTCGGCCTCACGGGCAATGGTCGATTCGGGCACGTTGACAATGCCCAACACCCGCTGACCCTGCCCCTGGGCGTAACGCAACGCTGCCAGAGTATCCGCCGTCTCGCCGCTCTGGGAGATGACCACCATCAACGTCTTCGGCAGCAGAGGCGGCTCCCGATAACGGAATTCCGAGGCGATATCCACCGCTACCGGCAACCGCGCCAACTGCTCGATCCAGTACTTGGCCACCATGCCGGCATGCCAGGAGGTGCCACAGGCCACAATGGTAATGGCCCCCACCTGATCGAAAGCCAGTTTCGCAGCGATATCCTCCAGCCCGACCTGCCGCCGCGCGGCATGAATCACGCTCTTCAGCGTCTCGCCGATGGCGGTGGGCTGTTCGAAAATCTCCTTCTGCATGAAATGGCGGTAAGGCCACTTCTCGGTATATTCGCTGGAAAGCTGGGAAACCTTGATGGAACGATGCACCGGACGGCCTTCCAGATCGGTGAGGGTCACCCCCTCCCGGGTCAATACCGCCATGTCGTTGTCGTTGAGGTAAACCATGCGCCGGGTATAGGGCACCAGCGGCGTGGCGTCCGATGCGATGAAGTTCTCCCCGTCGCCCAAACCCAGAATCAACGGCGAACCACGACGCAGGGCAATCAGCATGTTCGGCGCACTGCGCACCAGAACGCCCAGCGCGAAGGCCCCCTGCAGCCGACTCGCCGCTGCCTGCACCGCCGCCACCGGATCGAGACCACGCCGCAATTCCAGGGTGATCAGATGGGGAATCACCTCGGTATCGGTTTCGGAGGCGAAAACCACGCCCCGAGCCTGCAACTCCTCCCGCAGGGCCAGATAGTTCTCGATGATGCCGTTATGCACCACCGCCACATCTTCCGAACAGTGGGGATGGGCGTTGTGTTCGCTGGGCGCCCCGTGGGTGGCCCACCGGGTATGCCCGATGCCGACGAAACCCACCAGCGGGGTCGGACGGCCCGACAAGCGGTTTTCCAGATGGATCAGCTTGCCGGTGGCCCGCTCCATGCCGAATGCCTGATCATGGATGACCACCACCCCGGCGGAGTCGTAACCACGATATTCCAGGCGCTTGAGCCCCTCCACCAGCATGGGGGTGACGTTGCGCTCGCTGATGACTCCGATGATGCCGCACATGGCCGATCACTCCCTGATTTTTCGCCTGCGCCAGTTGAGAATATGGGTTTGCGCCGTGCGCGACACCGCCAACGCTTCCGGGGGCACATCCTTGGTAACCGTCGTACCCGCCCCCACCACGGCATGATGCCCCACCGTCACCGGAGCCACCAGTTGGGTATCGGAGCCGATGAAGGCCCCCTCCTCGATAATCGTGGTATGCTTGTTTACCCCATCGTAATTACAGGTGATGGTCCCCGCGCCCACATTGACATCCGCGCCCACCTGGCAGTCGCCGAGGTAGGAGAGATGGTTGATCTTGGCGCCTTCGCCGATGATGGCTTTCTTGGTTTCGCAGAAGTTGCCCACCCGCGCCCTGGCCGCCAGTTGGGTTCCGGGGCGCAAACGCGCGTAGGGACCGATGGCGTTGGGCCCCTGGGCCACCACGCCGTCGAGATGACTGAAGGCCGATACCTCGCAGCCCGGACCCAGACGGGAATGGCGCAGCTGACAGAAAGGTCCGATATGGCACCCCTCTCCGATGGAGACACCGGGCCCCAGAATCACATGAGGTTCGATGATGCAATCCGTTCCCAGAGCCACATCCCAGGCCAGCCAGCAGGAGGTGGGATCGACGAAAGTCACCCCCTCGTCCATGAAGCGGCGCACCAGACGGTCGCGATAGAGGGCTTCCATCCCGGCAAGCTGTTGCCGGCTGTTGATACCCGCCAGGGAAGCGGCATCCTCATGACAGAAAACGCCGATGTTCAGGCCCGCTTCCAATCCCAGGGAGATGATATCGGTGAGATAGAACTCCCCCTGGGCATTGTGAGGCGTGATGCGCGCCAGCAAAGGCGCCAGTTGGGAGAGGTCGATGCAGTAGACGCCGGCGTTGACTTCGCGGATCTCGCGTTGCACGGGGCTGGCGTCCTTCTCCTCGACAATGCTCAGGAGTTCGCCCTCGCCGTCCCGCACCACCCGGCCATACCCCCGAGGGGTTTCCAGCAGGGTGGAAACCACGGTCACGGCGCGTTGTTGCTGGCGGTGGTCGGTGAGCAACGCTTCCAGAAAGTCGCCATCCACCAGAGGCGTATCACCGTTGAGGACGATGACTTCCCCCTCCAGTCCCTCCAGTAGCGGCAGGGCGGTGGAGACGGCATGGGCGGTGCCTTTCTGTTCGGTTTGTTCGATCCAGGAGAGATCCGCGTCGGGAAAGGCCTGTCGCACCTGTTCGCCGCCGTGGCCGATCACCACCGCCAAACGCTGCGGGGCAAGTCTCCTTGCCCCATCGAGAACATGCGCCAACAGTGGACGACCAGCCAGTGCGTGGAGAACTTTCGGCAGCGACGAGCGCATGCGGGTACCGCGCCCGGCTGCCAGAACGAGGATGGCACTCAGTTTCATGACAACCTGCAATGCTCGGGAGGATGGCGAACCGCGAGATCAGTGGTCGCTCTTGCCCTGTTTCTCCAACGCCTTGAGGCAGGCCTTGGCAAATTCCAGCCGGTTGGTCCAGCCCTGGTACTCGGGATCCTCGGAAGAGAGGGTGTCCAACTTGCGATTGGCCATCTCCACCTCGGCCTGGGATTTGGCCCGATCGATGTTTCTGGTCTGAGTGGCCTGGTCCACCAGCACCACCATGCGGTTGTCCACTACCTGGGCAAAGCCGTTGGACAGAATATACTGTTCTGCTTCCAATCCGCTGCCGATGACCAGAGGCCCCGGCTTGAGGGCCGACAGGAAGGGACAATGGCCCGGCAGCACGCCGAAGTACCCTTCGGCGCCGCTGGCCACGATCATCTCCACATCCTTGGCGACAACCCGTCTTTCCGGGGTGATCAGCTCGAACTTGAAAAAAGCGCCCATGGGTGGTGCTTCCTATCAGCTTTGGGACAGGGTTTTGGCCTTTTTCATGGCGTCGTCGATGGTGCCCACCATATAGAAGGCGGCTTCCGGCACGTCGTCGTGTTTGCCGGCCACCAGTTCGGCGAAGCCGCGAATGGTTTCCGCCAACGGTACCAGCACGCCCTTCTGGCCGGTGAAGGCTTCGGCCACATGGAACGACTGGGAGAGGAAGCGCTGGATCTTGCGGGCCCGGGAGACGGTGAGTTTGTCGTCTTCGGAGAGCTCGTCCATACCCAGAATGGCGATGATGTCCTGCAGGGACTTGTAGGTTTGCAGGATACGCTGCACCTCACGCGCCACGCGGTAGTGTTCCGTGCCCACCACCTGGGGGTCCAGGATGCGGGAGGTGGAGTCGAGGGGGTCCACCGCGGGATAGATGCCCATTTCGGCGATCTGCCGCGACAGCACCGTGGTGGCGTCGAGATGGGAGAAGGCGGTGGCCGGGGCCGGGTCGGTCAGGTCGTCGGCGGGCACGTAGATGGCCTGCACCGAGGTGATGGATCCGGTTTTGGTCGAGGTGATGCGTTCCTGCAGAGCGCCCATGTCGGTGGCCAGGGTGGGTTGGTAACCCACGGCGGCGGGGATGCGTCCCAACAGGGCCGACACTTCCGAACCGGCCTGCGTGAACCGGAAGATGTTGTCGATGAAGAGCAGCACGTCCTGTCCGGCCACGTCGCGGAAGTATTCGGCGACGGTCAGACCGGTCAAAGCCACCCGGGCGCGGGCGCCGGGGGGTTCGTTCATCTGCCCGTAGACCAGGGCCGCCTTGGAACGGCGCCAATCCTTGGGATCGATGACCTTGGACTCGATCATCTCGTGGTAGAGGTCGTTGCCTTCGCGGGTACGCTCGCCCACGCCGGCGAAGACCGAAAAACCACCATGGCCCTGGGCCACGTTGTTGATCAGCTCCATGATGAGCACCGTCTTGCCCACGCCGGCGCCGCCGAAGAGGCCGATCTTGCCGCCCTTGGCGTAAGGAGCCAGCAGGTCGATCACCTTGATGCCCGTCTCCAGGATCAGGGATTCGGTGGACTGATCGGCAAAGGCCGGAGCCGACCGGTGCATGGGCAGATAATCGTTGGTTTCCACCGCCGGCATGCCGTCCTGGGGCTCACCCACCACGTTGAGGATGCGGCCCAGGGTGGCGTTGCCCACCGGCACCATGATGGGCTTGCCGGTGTCGGCCACTTCCATACCCCGCACGATACCGTCGGTGGAGTGCATGGAGATGGTCCGCACCGTCTTCTCACCGAGGTGTTGCGCCACTTCCAGCACGACCCGGCTGCCATCCTTTTCCAGGGTGAGCGCGTTGAGAATGGCTGGCAGCTCGCCTGGAAAGCGCACATCGACCACAGGGCCCACCACCTGCACCACACGTCCTATCTTTTCGCTCATGGATTGAAAGCTCCGTACCCTATGATGAAATAGCGCCACTTATCTGTAAAGTCAGGTGAAGAAACCCGGCGACCCCTTATCCCTTGAGAGATTCGGAACCGCTGATGATCTCCATCAACTCGGTGGTGATGGCCGCCTGCCTGGTCCGGTTGAAGGAGATGGTCAGTTTGCGGATCATCTCCGAGGCGTTGCGCACCGCATTGTCCATGGCGGTCATACGCGCACCGTGTTCCGAGGCGTCCGCCTCGGCCAGGGCCTGGAAGACCTGCACCGCCACATTCTTGGGCAACAACTGGGCGAGAAGTTCCTCTTCCTCCGGTTCGCTGAGGAAGCTGGCGGTATCCTCTTCGTCCTTCCCGTCGTTTTTGACTTCCAACTGCACCGGAATGAGCTGCCGCCAGGTCACTACCTGGGTCATGGCCGATTTGAAGCTGTTGAAAACCATGAAACAGGCGTCGAACTTGCGATCCGCGAAAGCGCCGAGCAGCTCGGCGGCCACCTCCTGTTCCGCCACCTGGAAGGATAGGCGGCGGTTGACACCGGAGTGGACCTTGCGAATCTGATTGGGGAATCGGCGCTTGAGCACATCGTTGCCCTTGCGGCCCACGCAGGTCACGGAGACCTGGAAACCCTCTTTCTGCAGTTCGACGACCCGAGTGCGCACCGCGCGGATGACGCTGGAGTTGTAGCTGCCGCACAAGCCCCGGTCCGCCGTGATCACCAGCAGCTCCACCCGCCGGGTTTCGTCCTTGTAGCCGGTCAACAGCGGCGGCAGGTTCTCGTTCTCGCTCAAGCGCGAGGCGAAGGAACGCACCATGCCGCCCATGCGCTCGCTGTAGGGCCGACTCGCCACCGCCCGGTCCTGGGAACGGCGCAGCTTCGCCGCAGCCACCATCTTCATGGCTTTGGTGATCTGCTTGGTGTTCTGAACGGAACGTATCCGCTTGCGGAGATCTTTCAGATTGGCCATGGCGCCAGGCTCCGTATCAGCGTTGAGTTCCGGTCGATTTTTCCGCCGTATCCTCGCTCGTTCCAGCCGATTCGAACACCTTCACAAAGGCGGTCAACACCGTCTTGAGCCGCTCATCGGTGGCTTCGCTCAGTTTCTCTTCCTTGCGGATGGTCTCCAGGATATCGGCGTGTTTGCCGCGCATATGTTTGAGCAGGGCCGCTTCGAAAGCCGTGATGCGTCCGACCGGCAGATGGTCCAGCAGACCACGGGTACCGGCAAAGAGGACCACCGCCTGTTCCTCCATGGAAAGGGGCTGGTACTGGGGCTGTTTGAGCAGCTCCATCAGCCGCTCGCCGCGATGGATGAGCTTCTGGGTGGTGGGGTCGAGGTCGGAACCGAACTGGGCGAAGGCGGCCATTTCCCGGAACTGGGCCAGATCGAGACGCAGGGAGCCGGCCACCTGTTTGGTGGCTTTCACCTGGGCGGATCCGCCCACGCGGGAGACCGACAGACCCACGGAGATGGCGGGTCGCATGCCGGCGTAGAAAAGCTCCGACTCCAGATAGATCTGGCCGTCGGTGATGGAGATCACGTTGGTCGGAATGTAGGCCGACACGTCGCCGCCCTGGGTTTCGATGATGGGCAGCGCGGTGAGGGAGCCGCCGCCGTTGTCGTCGTTGAGCTTGGCGGCCCGTTCCAGCAGGCGGGAGTGGAGATAGAAGATGTCGCCGGGATAGGCCTCGCGTCCGGGAGGACGGCGCAGGATCAGGGACATCTGCCGGTAGGCCACGGCCTGTTTGGAGAGATCATCGTAGACGATCAGGGCGTGCATGCCGTTGTCGCGGAAATATTCACCCATGGCGCAACCGGAGTAGGGCGCCAGAAACTGCATGGGAGCCGGATCGGAGGCCGTGGCGGCCACCACCGTGGTATAGGCCATGGCGCCGTGCTTCTCCAGTACCTTCACCACCTGGGCCACGGTGGACCGCTTCTGACCGATGGCCACATAGATGCAGTAGACCGGTTTTTCCGTTTCGTGGGTACGCTTCTGGTTGATGATGGTGTCGATGGCCACCGCCGTCTTGCCGGTCTGCCGGTCACCGATGATCAACTCGCGTTGCCCGCGCCCGATGGGAACCAGGGCATCCAGCGCCTTCAATCCGGTGTACAGGGGTTCACGCACCGAACGGCGGGGCAGAATGCCAGGCGCCTGCCTCTCCACCAGACTGGACTCCGTATTCGTGATGGGGCCCTTGCCGTCGATGGGCACGCCCAGAGCGTCCACCACCCGGCCCAGCATGCCTTTGCCCGCAGGCACCTCCACGATGCGACCGGTACGCTTGACCACGGTTCCTTCCCGAATACCCACGTCGGAACCGAAAATGACCACGCCGACGTTGTCCTCTTCGAGGTTCAGGGCCATGCCCTGGGTCCCCTCGTCGAATTCAACCATCTCTCCGGCCATGACCTTGTCCAGGCCATAGACCCGGGCGATGCCGTCGCCGACGGCAATCACCTTGCCCACCTCGGCGATTTCCGTCTCCTGTCCGAAGTCGGCAATCTGTTTTTTGAGGATTTCGCTGATCTCCGCCACACTGATCTGCATCGACTTCTACCCTCTCATCATGGCTTTGAGACGATTCAATTGGCTGCGTACCGAAAAGTCCATCATCACACTGCCGACCTGTACGACCATGCCACCCAGCAGGGCGGGGTCGACGCCGGCTTCAACATCCACCTGCCGACCGGTCGCTTCGGCCAGCGCGGTTTGTATCCCGGTAATATGGGTTCTCAGCAGCGGCTTGGGTGAACGAACCTCCACCGCGAGACGCCCGCTGCGCTCCTCCAAGGCTCGTTGATAAGCCAGGCGCATTTGAGGGAAAAGCATCATGCGCCGCTTTTCCACCAGCAGGCGCAGGAAATTCCCCGTTATATCCTGATACGAGGCCTGGGACAAAATGGTCTCCACCGCCTCAGCCTGCTCTTTCTCGGAAGAGGTCGGACTGACCAGCAGGTATTCGAGACCGGGTACTTCCGTCCACAAGGCTTCGAAAGCGGTCAAATCGGCACCCACCGCTTCCAGAAGCTCTCTCTCGGAAGCCAGGTCCGCCAGGGCATTGGCATAGCGTTTGGCCAAGGTGCTTTCGTGCACGGTTCCAGATCCTTCGTTCGGATATGTTGCCTGATTTCGAAACAGTGGATCAGTAGCATAAATCCGAACGCGGTTCAACGCTCCATGCAAAATCCCCCTCGCATCTTTTTCCACATTTCCGTGTGGTGATTTTCCAGGATATGCTAGCATTGTTATGTGGAATTCGCATGCACTCCACCTCATTCTCCGGACCATTCTTCTGGGAGTATCCCCTTTATGCCTTCGGTGGTGTCCTGGCTGCTGATTGTCGAACTGTTCGGTTTACTGATCGTGGGCCAGTGGCTCGGTATATTTTGGACTCTCGCCTGCCTGATCGGTGGCATCGTGGCAGGAATTCTGCTGATCCGGGCGGAGGGCTTGCGGATTCTGCTGCGTCTTCAGGAACGACTGGCTTCGGGGCAGGCGGTGGAGCAGACCCTGCTGGAAGGATTGCTGGCCATCCTGGGAGGGATCCTGTTGATCGTGCCGGGGTTCATCAGTGATATCGGAGCCCTGCTGCTGATCATCTCCCCGTTGCGGCGACGGGTGGGTCGATGGCTGACCGGGCGCTTCGGCGGCGGCGCCGGCGGTTACTCTCCCGGTGGGGAGGATGTCGTCATCGAAGGGGAGTGCCGGAAGCATCCCGAAGATCGAGACGGGGGAGGGCTTTTGCAATAACGGTGGCGGAAAGTGCGCCATTGCGCAGCAGCCAGGCCTGGTTGTCCACCACCTTGAGCAGAGTGGAGGGCCGGGCGCCGGGAGTCTGTTTTCCGGGCAGGATCAGCTCCACCTCCCGACCCAGTTCGGCCTGCACCTCGGCGGCATCGGCAAGCGGGGCCCGACCGTGGCGATTGGCGCTGGTGGAGAGCAGCGGCGCCTGCCAATGGCGCATCAGGGCGCGCACCGTTTCCGACGGGGAGTGGCGCAGAGCCACGAATCCGCTGCCTCCCGTCACGGCCTGCGGGAGATGTCGCCCCCCCGGCAGGACCAGGGTCAGGGGACCCGGCCAGAAGTGGTCCATCAACTGACTCGCCGTCTCGCCGGGGGGATCGATCAGTCCGGCGAGCCCTTCCCGTCCCGGAACGAGCAGGATATAGCCCTGGCGGGAGCCGACTCCCTTGATGCGTTCCAGGCGTTGCAACGCCGTCGCGGAACGGGGGTCGGCAGCGAGGCCGAAGAGTGTTTCCGTGGGGTGGGCGATGACCCCTCCCCGGCTCAGTACGGCCATCGCCCGGATCAACAGCGTCTCAGGAGGCACCCAGTTTCTCTTGCAGGGCGGCGTGACGGCTTTCCACGGCGTTGGCCATGTCGTCCCGATAGAGTTGCAATTTTCGCCGCAGCTCGTCGTTTTCCAAGGCCAGGATATGGATGGCCAGCAGGGCGGCGTTGACGGCTCCGGCCTTGCCGATGGCCATGCAGGCCACGGGGATGCCGCCGGGCATTTGCACCGTTGCCAGCAGGGCGTCCAGACCCTGGAGGTCGGTAGCCGAGAGAGGCACGCCGATGACCGGCAGCAGGGTTTCGGAGGCCACCACCCCCGCCAGATGGGCGGCGGCTCCCGCTCCCACGATCAGGATCTTCAGGCCCCGCTCCTGAGCGCTGGATGCATATTCATGGGTGCGACGCGGGGTGCGGTGAGCGGAGGTGACGCTCATTTCGAAGGGGATGGCGAACTTCTTCAGGGTTTCGCCGGCGTGGCGCATGATTTCCCAGTCGGAGTCGGAACCCATCAAGATACCTACCACGGCTTTTTGTGTCATGATCGAAACCCGATAAATGGTTGTTGGAAGCGTAGTCTTTTCAGTCATACGGGGGTCCGGGGGGGATTATCCCCCCCGGCGGGGTTCGGGGCAGCGCCC
>JADGAQ010000150.1 GCA_015231925.1 Magnetococcales bacterium | reverse complement strand
GGTGGGGGTTTCCACTATCGGCGGGGGGCTCAAGCGCAGGGTTTGGCCCAGGAACAGCAGGTCGGGATCCCGGATATTGTTCCAACGGGCCAGGCTTTCCACGTCGACCTGGTGTACCAGGGCGATGGCCCAGAGGGTATCACCGGCTTTGACTTCGTAGACGCCGCCGTTGCTGGGGCGGATGGGTTCCGAAGGGGGCAGATTCCAGGCCAGGGGTGGGCCGCTGGCGATGCGCACCGGGGGGGCGTCCCGACCGGGTTGGCTTTGAAAGGGATTGGTGAGGGCGCAGCCCGTCGCCGTCAAGCCGGCGAGGAGCAGGCAGCCCAGAGGGAAGCGTGTTTTCATCTTCGGGTCTCCCGTCGAAATCCGTTTCAGAGGAGGGTATGTGTAATCCTTTGACTTTCAATATTTAATCTTTTAACTATCAAAAAAAGAAAATGTTCTGTCCTTTGACTTTGTTCTTTTATTGAAAAATCAGTTGTTTTTATATATGTCTTCGAGTCTGTTCTTCGAACGGATTATATAAAAGTCAAAGGATAGAACATTTTCTTTTTTTGATAGTTAAAAGATTAAATATTGAAAGTCAAAAGATTGATCACCAGCCGTGGGCCCCGATCAACGGTACGAAACGACAGGGCTCCAGGGTCTCTTCCACAATCTTCTGCGGAGTGCGTTCCAATCGCACCAGCGTTTGCTGATCGCGCCCACCCACCGGGGCCACCAGCACCCCGCCCGGAGCCAGGGAGCCCGCCAGATGGTGCGGCACTTCCGGGCTTCCCGCCGTAACCAGTATGCGTTCGAACAAACGCGCCTCCGGCCAGCCCCGACTGCCGTCGCCCACCCGGTAAACCACGTTGTGGACCCCCAGACGGCGCAGACGCTTGCGGGCGATGTCCGCCAGGGATTCCAGCCGTTCGATGGTGAAGACCTTGCTGCACAACCGGGCCAGCACCGCGGTTTGATAGCCCGATCCGGTGCCGATCTCCAGCACCTCTTCGTTGCCTTTCAGCAGCAGGGCTTCGGTCATGCGGGCCACGGTGTAGGGCTGGGAGAGGGTCTGCCCCTCGCCGATGGGCAGGGTGGCGTCGCTGTAGGAGCGTTCCGCCAGGGCCTCGTCCACGAACAGATGGCGTTGCAGATCCCGCATGACCTCCAGAACCCGCGCGTCGCGAATGCCGCGACCTTCCAACTGCTCCCGCACCATGCGCTCCAGGGAGCGGTTGGCCGGAGTGGTCGAGCGGGGCGTCAGCGGAAGCATGGCCACTCCCCGAGGTTGTCCAGAGCGCGGCGCTGGGTCAGGTCGGCGAGCAGCGGCGTCACCGAGGGATGGCCCAGCGCCACCGCCTGATGATCTTCCGGCGCTTCCGGCAGCTCGCGCGGCGAGACCGGGTTCCACAGGGGGGAGAGGCTCAAGCCGCGATTGGTATTGGGCAGACGACCCTGCCGGGTGACCAGTGGGGGTTTCAAGGCGAAAAAGGGCACGTTGGGCACGTTGATGTTGAGGAAGGTGCCCACCGGCAGGGGACGTTTCTCCCAGAGTTTGGCCATCATGGCAGTGATGCGGCCGGCGCTGTCGTAGTGCCAGGGGGCTTCCCGTCCCGCCAGGGAGACGGCGATGGCGGGAATGCCGTTGAGAGTGGCTTCCAGGGCGGCGCCGACGGTTCCGGAATAGGTGATGTCCTCGCTCAGGTTGGCCCCGTGGTTGATGCCCGCGATGACCAGATCGGGCCGGTTGGAGCCCAGTTTGTTCAGGGCCTGGATGACGCAGTCGGCGGGGGTGCCGCTGCAGGAGAAGACGCCGGGGCCCTCTTCCTGAAGGCGGGGGGGCGGCTCCCGCAGAATGGCGTGGGAGGTGCCGCTGCGATCCCGATCCGGCGCCACTACCACAACCCGTCCGAAGGAGGCGAACACCTGCACCAGCTCCGAGAAGGCCGGGGAGAAGACGCCGTCGTCATTGGTGAGCAGAATCAGCACGGGCGATCCCAGATTCCTTGAGTGGGAGTAAAAATTATCTGCCTTTTAATATTTTATCTTTTAAGTATCAAAAAAAGAAAATGTTCTGTCCTTTGACTTTGTTCGTTGTTATTTATTGAAAACCTGTTGTCCTTTTATAGGGCTTCGAGACGCTTCTTCGAAAGAATTATGGAAAATCAAAATATACAATAAAAAAGTCAAAGGATAGAACATTTTCTTTTTTTGATACTTAAAAGATAAAATATTGAAAGTCAAAAAATCTTGGGGCGCTGCCCTGGATCCGCCGGGGGGGGATTATCCCCCCCGTATTCCCGGACAGATACTTGCAGATAAAGGAAAAAGGCTGCAGCGTCAACCATCTCTGAGGCTGACCGCGAAGGTCTGCCGCAAATGGTCGAGCATCTGCCGACCCAACTCCTGGGTTTCCGCCTCCGTCAGGGTGCGATCCTGCGCCTGATAGACCACTTCCACCCCGAAGCCCTTGAATCCTTCCGGCAGATGGGGCCCCTGGTAGAGGTCGAAAAGGGTCACCTTGCGAATCAAATCCGGGGCCAGTCCCTGAATGGCGTCGAGCAGCGACTGGGCCGCCACCTCGCGGGGCACCTTCAGGGCGTAATCCCGCACCGAAGCCTGAAAACGGCTGGGCGCGGGGGAGGTGGAGATGCGTTTGCCCTCGGTCAGCGCGGCCACGTCCAGTTCGAAGAGCAGCAGGGGCAGGTCCACGTCGAGTTTTTCCCGCCACGCCGGATGCAGCTCGCCCAGCCAGCCCAGGGTACACCCGCCCACCCGGCTCTGAATGGTGGCCGCGCGCCCCGGATGCAGAAAGGCCGGTCCCTGGGGCAGGAAACGGCAGCCTTCGTGACCCAGCGCCATCAGCAGGGCCTCCACATCCCCCTTGAGATCGAAGAAATCGACGGGGGCATCCGCCGTATGCCAGTTGCGTCCCAGGCGGGAGCCGCACAGCAGGCCCGCCAGACGCTCCTCTTCACGGGGTTGCCGCTCCTGCCGCCGGAAGATGCGCCCCGTCTCGAAGAGGCGCAACGAGGTGTTGCCGCGACTGATGTTGCGTCGCGCCGCGTCGGCAAGCCCGGCCACCACGGTGGTGCGCAGCAGACTCTGCTCATCCGAGAGGGGATTGGCCAGACGCAGGGCCGTTTGCGGGGCCTCCGCATCGAACAGGGTGGCCAGGGCGGGAGAAACGAAGGCGTAGTTGACGTTTTCCAGATAGCCAAGGCCCACCAGCAGTTGCCGGGCCTTTTGCTGAATGGTGGTGACCGCCGTGGCGGGGGCGGGGGTGGCCATGGCGCCGGCGGGCAGAACCGGGGGAACCCGGTCGTAACCGTACAGGCGCACGATCTCCTCCACCAGATCCTCCTCCTGACGCAGATCGTGACGATGGCTCGGCGGTTGGAAGAAGAGTCCTTCTGCGCCCCGATCCTGCTTGATGCAGCCCAGCCGCTCCAGCATGGCCGATTGGGTGGCCTGGTCCAGCGACAACCCCCCCAGACGATTGGCCCGTTCGGGACGGAAGGGAATCGCCGCCGCAGGCTGCCAGGTGCCGGCATCCACCTCGACGGCCACGCCCGCTTCGCCGCCGGCCAGCTCCTGGATCAGACGGGTGGCCCGGTCGAGGGCCAGACGCAGCCCCAGGGGATCGGTGCCCCGGTCGAAACGATGGCGCGATTCGGACAACACTCCCAGGCGCCGCCCGGTGCGGGCGGTGACGATGGGGTCGAAAAAGGCCGATTCCAGGAAGAGGTCGTTGGTGTTCTCCTCCACGCCGCTCTCCTGGCCGCCCATGATGCCGGCCAGGGCCAGCACCCGCCGCGCATCGGCGATCAGGGTCATCTCGCCGCTCAGGGTGCGGCTCACCTCGTCCAGGGTGACGAGGATCTCCCCTTCGGCGGCTTTGCGCACCACGATCGGCGGGGCCAGCCGCGCCAGATCGAAGGCGTGCAGCGGCTGTCCCAGCTCCAGCATGACGTAGTTGGTCACATCGACCACGTTGTTGATGCTGCGAATGCCCGCCAGCTCCAGTTGCTGCACCAGCCAGGGCGGGGAGGGGGCCACCTTCACCCCGGCGATGACGCGACCGGTGTAACGCGGGCAGCCCTTGGCGAAGTCGATGCGCACCGCCACCGGGTGACGGTCGTTGACCGCGGGATTCTCCCGCACCCGGCTCTCCAGGGGCAGCAGCGGTTTGTCCAGCACCGCGCCCAGATCCCGGGCGATACCCCGCACACCGAGGCAGTCGCCGCGATTGGGGGTGACGTTGACTTCGTAAACGTGGTCCTTGCGTCCCAGCCAGGCGGCCAGCTCCATGCCTTCCGGAGCCTCCGGCGGCAGGATCAGCACGCCCGCCGCGCTGGCGGCCAGCCCCAGCTCCACTTCCGAGCAGAGCATGCCCTTGGAGACCTCGCCACGGATTTTGGCCTCCCGGATGGGATGTCCGCCCGGCAGCACCGCGCCGACACGCGCCAGGGCCACCTTGTTGCCCGCCCGATGGTTGCTGGCTCCGCAGACCACCGGCAGCGTCTCCTCGCCCACCCGCACCTGACACAGGGTGAGCCGGTCCGCGCCGGGATGGCGATCCACCGACAGCAGTTGCGCCACCACCACGCCGTGCAATCCCGCACCCAGATCCTGCAGACGTTCCAGCTCCAGCCCCGACATGGTGAGAATGTCGCCGATGGCCGTCGGGCTCAACTCGATATCCAGGTGTTGCCGCAACCAGGAGTGGCTGAATTTCATGAGAGTTTGCCTCCCCGCACGGCGTTGCCGCTGTTGGCCCGCAGGAAACGCACGTCGTTGTCGAAGAAGGTGCGCAGGTCGTCGATGCCGTATTTCAGCATGGCCAGGCGTTCCACCCCCATGCCGAAGGCGAAGCCCGAATAGCGTTCCCGGTCGATGCCGACGTTTCGCAACACGTTGGGATGGATCATGCCGCAGCCCAGCACTTCGATCCAGCCGGTGCCCTTGCAGACCCGGCAGCCGCGATGGTCACAGAAGAGACAGCCCATGTCCGCCTCGGCGGAAGGCTCGGTGAAGGGAAAGAAGGAGGGGCGGAAGCGCACCGGCAGTTCCCGGGCGAAGAACTGCCGCAGGAACAGGGCCAGCAGCCCTTTCAACTCCCCGAAATGGACCGCCGTGTCCACCATGAACCCCTCCACCTGGTGGAACATCGGGGTATGGGTCAGGTCGGAGTCGCAACGGAAGACCCGGCCCGGCGCGATGACCCGCAGGGGCGGTTGGCGCTCCTTCATCACCCGGATTTGCACCGGGGAGGTGTGGGTGCGCAGCAGGCGGGGTTTGCCGCTCTCGTCGCCTTCGGCCAGATAGAAGGTGTCGTGCATCTCCCGGGCGGGGTGGTCGGGGGGGATGTTGAGGGCTTCGAAATTGTACCAGTCCTCCTCCACCTCCGGTCCGGTGGCCACTTCGAAGCCCAGACGCAGGAAAATGGCCCCGATCTCCTCCATGGCCTGGGTCATGGGATGCAGTCCGCCGGCGAAGCGGCTGCGACCCGGCAGGGTCACATCCAGGCGTTCGGCCTGCAGTTTCTGGCCGATGGCCGCCTCCTTGAGTCGGGCCAGTCGCACGGCGAATCGCTCCTCGAAGCTCTCCTTGATGCGGTTGGCCAGGGCGCCCACCTCTTTGCGCTCTTCCGGGGAGAGTTGCCCCAGGCCGCGCAGCAGCGAGGTCAACAATCCCTTGCGGCCCATGAAGTGCAGACGCACCTCTTCCAGTTCTTCCAGGCGGGTGGCTGCCGCAATGGCGCGATCGGCTTCCTGATCCAGCAATTCCAATTGGTGACGCATGCTTCGCAAGTCCGGGGGGCATGAAGTATCGAAAAAGCGGGGATGCGGGGAGGGCTTCGCCGCATGGGCGGAGGTCAATTCCTCCGCCCATGCGGGAATGGCAAACAGTGTCCTGGAGAGCTTTGGCGAAAAACCGTCGAAAAACCCCCTGACAGCCGCGCCCGCCCAGGCAGATACCCGCTTACGCGGCAGCCAGGGCGCCCTTGGCGCGTTCCACCAGGGCGGCGAAGTCGCCCGGCTCCCGCACCGCCAGATCGGCGAGGATCTTGCGGTCGATCTCCAGGCTCAACTTGCTCAGGCCGTTGATGAACTGGCTGTAGGAGAGACCATGCTCCCGCGCGGCCGCGTTGATGCGCACGATCCACAGCGCGCGAAATTCGCGCTTGCGGGCTTTGCGGTCGCGATAGGCGTATTGCAGCCCCTTCTCGACCTTTTGCAAAGCGATGCGGAAACAACTCCCATTGCGGCCTTCGTAACCCTTGGCCAGATCCAGAATCTTCTTGTGACGCGCATGACGGGTCACACCACGTTTCACTCGAGACATGAAGTCTCCTCCTTATGGGTGCAGAATGAATACGGCGGGATTGCCCTCGGTGTCAGGTCATCCGCGCCTACCGCGACTCGGTTACAAAACCAAATCTTACAAATTGGGCAGCATCTGGCGGATCAGACCCTCATCCGCAGCCGAAACCAGACCGGCATCCCGCAGGTTGCGTTTGCGGTTCATCGACTTCTTGGTGAGAATATGGCGGTGGTTGGCCTTGTTGCGCTTCAGCTTGCCGGAACCGGTGGCGCTGAAGCGCTTGGCGGCTCCCTTGTGAGTCTTTATTTTCGGCATGATCTACTCCTCCTCGTCGTCATCATCATCGTCATCATCGATTATTTCGCCGATATCGATATTATCGAGATCGATATCCTCATCCACGGAGCGTTTGCCACCGGAGGGGGTCTCGCTCTTTTTCTTGGCGGCGGCGGTGGGTGCGATCACCATCGTCATCTGCCGCCCGAGCAGCTTCGGGGTTTGCTCCACCTTGGCCACTTCACCAAGATCTTTCTCAATGCGCTCCAGCAGGGCCATGCCCAACTCCTGATGCGCCATCTCCCGACCGCGAAAGCGCAAGGTGCATTTGACCTTGTTGCCCGCTTCCAGAAACTTGCGAATGGCCCGCAGCTTGACTTCGAAATCGTGGGTATCGGTTCCCGGACGGAACTTGATCTCCTTGATTTCGATACGCACCTGGTTACGGCGCGCCTGACGTTCCCGAATGGACTTTTGATAGCGGAACTTGGTGTAGTCCATGATCTTGCAGACCGGGGGCCGGGCTTCGGGAGCCACCTCCACCAGGTCGAGTCCCACGTCCTGAGCCCTGGCCAGGGCTTCGAAGCGGGGCACGATGCCGATCTGCTGGGAATTTTCGTCGATCAGGCGCACTTCGGGCACCCGGATCTGTTCGTTGATGCGGGTGGTGTCGCTGCTCGGGGGAGGTGTCTGTCCCCGATCCTTGGTGACAAGCTTATTTATGGTGGCCTCCTTCTGTGGCTGGTGATTCCGCGACGCTGGCGCGGGTGTGGGCTTCCTGCAGGAGCCGTTCCAACGCCTCGTTCAGGGGGAAGACACCCAGATTCGCGCCGGCCCGGTTACGCAGACTGACGCTGCCGTCAGCCTTTTCCCTCTCTCCAATGATGAGAAAGTAGGGGACTTTTTTCAATGTATGTTCGCGAATTTTGAAGCCGACCTTCTCGTTGCGCAAGTCCGCTTCGACGCGCAACCCTTTGACGCGGGCCTGCCGGGCGATCTCCCGGGCCCAGTCGTTCTGGTTCTCGGTGATGGTCGCCACCACCGCCTGCACCGGAGCCAGCCACAGGGGGAACTGACCGACGTAGTGTTCCAGCAGCACGCCGAAGAAGCGCTCCAGCGAGCCCATCAGGGCGCGATGGATCATGATGGGGCGGTGTTTGGCCCCGTCCTCTCCGATATAGGTCATATCGAAGCGTTCCGGCAGATTGAAATCGAGCTGGATGGTGGAACACTGCCATTTGCGACCGATGGCGTCGGTGATTTTGACATCGATTTTGGGGCCGTAGAAGGCGCCGCCGCCCACGTCTTCGACGTAGGTGAGGTGGTGATGGCCGATGGCGGTGCGCAGCGCGGAGGTGGCCCGGCTCCAGATCTCTTCCGAGCCGACCGCTTTTTCGGGCCGGGTGGAGAGATAGATGTCGAAATCGTTGAAGCCGTAAGTCTTCAGGATATCGAGGGTCAGATCGAGAATGGCGGAGATTTCCTCCTCGATCTGCTCTTCGCGGCAGAAGATATGGGCGTCGTCCTGGGTGAAGCCGCGCACCCGGAAGAGGCCGTGCAGCGCCCCGGACATCTCGTAGCGGTAGACGGTGCCCAGTTCGGCCCAGCGTAGCGGCAGCTCCCGATGGGAACGGAGCTGATCCTTGTAGACCAGGATGTGGAAGGGGCAGTTCATGGGTCGCACCTGGTAGAGCTGCTCATCCACCTTCAGGGGCTTAAACATCGACTCGGCGTAGAAGTCGCAGTGGCCCGAGGTGCGCCACAGGTCGAGGTTGGCCAGATGGGGGGTGTGCAGGAACTCGTAGCCGGCGGCGACGTGGCGGTCTTTCCAGAAATCCTCGATGACCCGGCGGATGCGGGAGCCCATGGGATGCCAGAAGACCAGTCCGCCGCCCGCTTCGTCCTGGATGGAGAAGAGGTTCAGCTCTTTGCCCAGACGGCGGTGGTCGCGGCGTTCCGCCTCTTCGAGGAAGGTGAGGTAGGCTTTCAGGGCTTTTTCGTCGGGCCAGGCGGTGCCGTAGATGCGCTGCAACTGGGGGTTGCGGGCGTCGCCGCGCCAGTAGGCCCCGGCCACGCGCAGCAGGCGGAAGGCTTTCAGATGACCGGTGGCGGGCACATGCGGACCTCGACAGAGATCGGTGAAGCTGCCCTGTTCGTAGAGGGAGATCACTTGATCGGCGGGGATTTCGCGGATGATTTCGGCCTTGAAGAGTTCGCCGAGGCCGGTGAAGTAGGCCACCGCGTCGTCCCGTGGCATCTCTTTACGGCGCACCGTTTCGTTGCGGGCGGCGATGGCGCGCATGCGCTCTTCGATGGTTTCCAGATCCTGGGTGGTGAAGGGGCGTTCGTAGTGGAAATCGTAATAGAAGCCGTTTTCCACGGCGGGACCGATGGTCACCTGCGCGGTGGGGAAAAGCTCCTTGACCGCCTGGGCCATGAGATGGCTGGTGGAGTGGCGCAGAATCTCCAGCCCTTCCGGGCTTGACGGGGTGATGATGGCCAGTTGGGCGCCGTCGGGGAGGGTGGTGTCGAGATCGACGAGTTTGTCGTTGACCTTGGCGGCGATGGCGGCGGCGGCCAGCCGCGCACCGATGGACAGGGCCACGTCACGGGCCGTCACGCTCTGGGGAAACTCCTTGCGGGAGCCGTCGGGAAGGGTAATATGCATCATGTAGTTCGATTCCGCGTCCCCGAGGGGGAGACGACGCAGGGATGACCACGGGAACGCCACGCGCCGGCGTCCCCGAAACGTGCTAGATTGGCAGGAAGTGTCTCGGGCGTCAAGCGCATTGCGTGGTCGCAAGGGCGAAAAATACGGGGGTCCGGGGGGGATTATCCCCCCCGGCGGGTCCAGGGCAGCGCCCTGGGACGTTTCCTTTGGCCGTTGACTTCCAACCCCCTGGGGTCCAGGGGGCACCCCTGGGACGTTTCCTTTGGCCGTTGACTTCCAACCCCCTGGGGTCCAGGGGGCACCCCTGGGACGTTGCCTTTTGCCGCTGGCACGATCGTGCCGCTCGATACGGTGAACGGCTACGATAAAAGGAAACGTCAAGGGACAGAACATTTCCTTTTTTTGATACTTAGAAGATAACATATTGAAAGTCAGAGGATTAGGGTGTCCGGAGGGGGTGTTGCCTGCCGGAACAATGGGTGACGCTTATTCCGCCAGTCTGCGTAAAATATCCCGCTCTGCCGCCATGATCTGCTCGGCGATTTCCAATTGACGCACGAGTTCGCACGGAAGGGGGGAGTGTTCGCTTTCCCCCGGTGATGCCGGTCCCAAGCCTGCTTCGAGCCCGGACTGACGCTCCTTCGGCAACGGGTCGTTGCGGGACTGTCTGTCGGGGATGCGTTTCAAGGTGGTCACGGTGATTGCTTTCCTGATACCATCCTGTTGTTTGTACCATCATGCGGTGCAACGCCTCCCGCCGCAACAGTCGCGGTCAAGCCCGGACGAGGTGCCGAAGCCATGGAAGAGAACGCCCTTTTTCCCGAATCGAATGCCGAAACGGTTGCGGGTGCCGGTTTGACCACGCTGATTGGTGATGTGGTGAGCCGGATCGTCGCGGCCGTGCATCCGTTGCGCATCATCCTCTTCGGTTCGGCGGCCCAGGGCCGCATGGGACCGGACAGCGATCTCGACCTGCTGGTGGTCATGCCCGACGGCACCCACCGCCGCCGCACTTCCCAGACCCTTTTTCGGGCCTTGCAGGAGATCGATGTTCCCAAGGATATCGTGGTGGTGACCGATCAGGAT
>JADGAQ010000149.1 GCA_015231925.1 Magnetococcales bacterium | reverse complement strand
TATGGCGAGGAGGCGGCTCACCGTTATGCCCGCATGCATGTGGCGGTGGCGCCGGCCTGCCACATTCAATGCCATTACTGCAACCGCAAGTACGATTGCGCCAACGAGTCCCGCCCCGGTGTGACTTCCGGGGTTCTCGATCCCGAGGCGGCTTTGGACCATGTGGCGGCGACGCAGGCCCGATTGCCTCACCTGCGGGTGGTGGGGGTGGCCGGTCCGGGAGATGCCCTGGCCAATCCGAAGCGCAGTTTTGCCTTTCTCGAAGGGCTGCGGCGGCGATTCCCCGAGTTGATTCCCTGTCTTTCCACCAACGGGCTGGCCCTGCCGGGGTATGTGGAAGAGCTGAAGCGCCTGGATGTGGCCCACGTCACCGTGACCGTCAACTGTCTGGATGCGGCCATCGGCGAGGCCATCTATCCGTGGGTTTTCTGGAAACACCGCCGCCGTTTCGGACGGGAGGCCGCCGCCATCCTGCTGGAAAACCAGATGGAAGGTCTGGAGCGGGCCGTGGCGGCCGGGCTGATGGTCAAGGTCAATTCGGTGCTGATTCCCGGCGTCAACGACCGGCACCTGCCCCAGGTCAACCGGGTGGTGAGCGGCATGGGGGTGGCCATCCACAACATCATGCCGCTGCTGGCCCCGCCGGAGAGCGCCACCTTTTACGCCCGGATGGGGCAGCCGGTCCCGGACGAAGTCGATCTGGAGCAGGTGCGGGCGCAATGCGGCGGGTCGGCCCATCTGATGCGCCATTGTCGCCAGTGCCGGGCCGACGCGGCGGGATTGCTCGGGGAGGAGCCCCGGGCTCGCACCATTCCGATCGCCCGGTCGACCGTGTCGTCGGAGATCTTTCAGGTCGCGGTGGCCAGTCGCACCGGGGAACGGGTGGACGAACATTTCGGTCACGCCAGCGCCTTCCGCGTCTATCGTCTCACCCCGCACGGCGTGGGCCTGATGGTCAAACAGCGCCCCGTCTCGCGCCATTGCCACGGGTCGGACTCCTGCGGCGAGTCGGATTCCCCGCTGCAACGGATCATCGACACCCTGCGGGATTGCCGCGCGGTGGTTTGCGAACGCATCGGCCCCGATCCTCAGGATGCCCTGCGGGCAGCGGGCATCGAGCCGGTGCAACGTTTTTCCGGTTCCCCGGTGGTGGAAGCCCTGTCGACCCTCAATCGCGAATGGAGAGTGTGATGAGCATGGTTATTACGGAGGAGTGTGTGGCCTGCGCGGCCTGTGAACCCGAGTGTCCCACCGGGGCCATCATGGAACGCAAAGGCCTTTATGTGGTGGACAGGAAGGTTTGCGTGGATTGCGAGGGCTATTTCGACCGGCCGCAGTGCGGCGAGGTCTGCCCGGTGGAAGGAGCCATCATCGACCACAAGGGGCGTCCGCTCAATGCTTCCGGCAGTTTGCAAGGCACCTGGCCAAAGGAGACCAACGATGGAACTGTCGCGACCTGGCGTCATTGAGGAGGCATTACCCTTTGCCTTGCGCCAGGAGGCTCTTTCCCGTACCGGGGAGGTGCGGGATCTGGTGGCTTTGTTCCTGGAGCATCGGGTGGACGCCTCCCCGGTGTGGGATCGACTGGCCTGGCGCATCGCCCTCGGCTGCCTGGGAGGCAATCACCTCTGGCAGGATCTGGGGCTCTCCTGCCGGGAGGAGCTGACGGCGATGTTGCAACGGGGATTCCCCTCCCTGGTGGCCCGCAATGCATCGGACATGAAATGGAAGAAGTTTTTTTACCGACAGTTGTGCGAACGGGAGGGGGTCGGTCTGTGCCGGGCGCCCACCTGCCAGGTTTGCCGGGATTACGACCGGTGTTTCGGTCCCGAAATTTAGCCCCGGAAGGCAGCCTGCTGCAGCAGCGGGCGGTGGGGGCCTATCTGGGGTTGGCGGTGGGGGATGCCCTGGGGGCCACGGTGGAGTTCATGACGCCGGGGGAGATTCGGGCCCAATACGGGGTGCATGATCGTTTGCGAGGGGGCGGCTGGCTGCACCTCAAGCCGGGAGCGGTCACCGACGACACCACCATGGCGCTGGCCCTGGGGGAGGCGATTCTGGCCGAAAAGCGCCTGGACGCGGAGTTGGCGGCCCGTGCTTTCGACGGTTGGATGCGCAGCAAGCCGGTGGATATCGGCAATACGGTGCGTCGCGGACTGCTGCATTTCCGGCGCACCGGAGTGCCTCTGGCTCCGCCGAGCGAAACCGACGCGGGCAACGGGGCCTGCATGCGCCTGTTGCCCGCGGTGTTGGCCACCTGGGATCGGCAGGAGGAGGAGACCCGGCGGGCGGTGCTGGCTCAGGCACGGGTGACGCACAACAATGCCCTCTCCGATGCGGGATGTCTGGCGGTGGCCGGCCTGTTGCGCCTGGCCCTGCACGGCATCGGCCTGCCGGAGTGGATTCGCGGTCCGCTGGCGGCGTTGAATGCCGCTTTCCCGGTATTTCGCTTTCGCACGGAACGTCCGACGCTCAACCCATCCGGCTATATCGTGGAGACGCTGCAGGTGGTATTTCAAGGGGTGGTGGACAGTGATAGCTTCGAGGAGGCCTTGATCACCGTGGTCAATCGCGGCGGCGACGCCGACACCACCGGAGCGATTGCCGGCATGCTGGCCGGGGCGCTTTACGGGGTCAAGGCCATCCCCGCCCGCTGGCTCGACGCCCTCGACCCCAACGTGCGCGAGGCCTGCCGTCGTCAGGCCCTGGGCTTGATCGGGATTCAAGGGGGGATCCTGCGGGACAACCACTGAAACCGCCGTCTTCAACACCACCAAACACAAAGATTCCCGATCCGCGACCGTTCCGCCGCCAGGGGGAACGGTCAGACGGTATCGACTACCCCGCCAACGTCACCTCATAAACCCCGCCGATGACCATGAACTCCTCCTCACCCTTGAGTATGCCTGGCAGCAGCCGGTTGTAGAAGAAGATTTTGCCGAGGGGTACGGCGCATTCCAGTATGCGGTCGCCGAACTCGTCGGCCCGTTCGCGGCTGCGGGTGAAGGAGTTGAGGTTGTTGAGCAACACCACCCGATGATGGCCGTCCAGCTTGCGCAGCAGGGGCAGCTCCTCCAGGCGATTGAGGCCGCGAAAGAGGGTCATGTGCCGGGTATCGGGGAATTTGCGGCTCATCTCCTCCTGGCAGAAGGTGTAGAGCAGGTCGAGTTGGCCTTCCAGGAAGTTGGTGTTGTAAATCCCTTCGCTCTGCATGGCCAGATAACGCCGGAAGGTCTCCCCCTCCGGAGGGTCCAGCACCCCGCCGTGATAACGGGGCAGCAGGCCGAAGCGGCTGCTGACCCAGCCTTTCAGCACTGCCGCCTCCCGTCCGTCGGGATTGAACAGCCAGCCCCGCAGCATGCGCAGATAATCGGCCTTGTCCCGCCGCACCCGGCTGTTGGGGTCGAAGCCCTGGTCCTCGGGGCGCTTCAAGGCGAAATAGACCACCATGTAGTCCATGAACTGCACCACCCGCTCCTCCGGACAGGAGAGCCGTTCCAGCCGCCGGAAGAGGTCGGCGTGGATGGCGCGCACCCCGTCGAGTTCCAGGGGATGGGGGTGCTGCTGAAAACGCCAACTGCCCAGCACCGCAGCCGGCAGGTTGCAGCGATTGAACAGCAGCCGCGCCGCCGGGGGCACGGTGAGAGAGTCGTTGCGGGGGGATGGAGGGCTGTCCGGTGATGCCATGGCCTCAGACGCGCTTTTCGGAAAAGAGATGGGGAATTTCCAACAGGCGCTTCCAGGTCCGGCTCAGGCTGGGGGAGTTTTCCAGGGCGGTCTTCACCCGCCAGTGGCCAAAGACGAAGTTTTTCAGATGCTCGTTATAATGAAGACCGATGGGGGTGGCCTGTTCCGGGTCGGGAAGCATCTCCTTCTTGAGGCGGTTGTTCTTGGATTTGCGGATAAGTTGCAGAAAGGATCCCTTGGCATCGGGTAATTCGTCGGGTCGTTGGGGGATCTTGGTTTCCGGAATGGCCAGAAAGGAGGCCAGGGCTTCCCGATGGGCCATCACCCAGGCTTCGGCTTCCCGAACCGCCAATCGGAACAGCAACCCCCGCGCTGCCGGTTCCGGCAGCCACTCCTCCAGCAGGGAGCCGGGACAGAGGGCATCGTCCAGGTCGGTCAGGACCAGTACGGGATATTGGCGAGCCAGTTGATTGTAAGAAACCATGCGACTTCGGATTGCTCCCTTTCCGCCAACACTGCCCTTTCCCTCGATGTTGAAAAGGATTCCGGATTGCTGGATCATGGCCCGGATCAGCGCCTCCCCGAGAGGGTCTTCCGTTACCAGAAACAGGGAGAGGTCACTCATCCCAAAGGCCTTTGCCCTTGGTCGTTTGCGGCCGGGTTTTGGGCAGTATCACCTCGCTGACCGTCAATCCGGCCCGCAGGGCTGTTTTTTCCTCTTCGGATGGGGAGCGAACCGTGGTGCCCTCCCTTTCGGGTTCCAGCAGCAATACACCCCGTTCGTCGATGGGATTGGAGAGTATCGCCGCGCTGTGCGTGCTGATCAGAACCTGGCGTTTGGGGTTTTTGGCCCGTTTCAGAATGCTGTCGATCATCTGGGGAATCCGCTGCACGATGGCCTCGTTCAGGGAGAGTTCCGGCTCCTCCAGCAACAACAGCGAATCCCCGTCCAGCAGCGACCACAAGAGGCCGATGAGGCGTAGTGTGCCGTCGGAGAACTCCTCTTCCCGCTGCCAGGCCCCCTTGGGCCGCCAGTGGTCGTAACGCGCCTTGATGTGGGGTTTGCCGTTGTTCGGGTCGGTTTCGAAGAGCAGTTCCTTGAATCGCGGTACGGCGGTTTGAAGCACCGCCTGGATTTTGTTCAGGCGGGAATCGCGGGTTTTTTTCGGGGTTTTGCACACCCGCTCCAGGAATCCCTGCCCGAAAGGATCCTCTTCCAACAGACTGCCCCCGATGCGTTCGCCGTATTTGAGCAGTTGCGGCACCAGGTGCAGATAGGTGGCGCCCTGCAGAAAATTGGCCAGTTCGCGAAAGGCCTGATTGGCGTTGATCTGTTCCAGGGCGGTCTGGGTGAGGCGTTCCCTGTCCGACAGATCCTGTTCATTGGGGCGATCCAGAAGAACCCGCCTGTTTTTGGTGACCTTTTCTTCCAGAAGAACCGGTCGCTGCAGGCCTTTGCCCTCGCTTTTGAAGGCGATGGCGTAGTTCCAAAGATCCATTCCCTCCTTGGTCTCTTCGGTCAGTTCAATGGCGATACGTACTTCCGTTTCCTTGCGGGCCTGAAGGCAACGTAATTTGGAGAGCCCGCCACGGTCGCGGATGGCCTTCTGCAAGCCGCCCCCCTCGGGCTTGGCGATATCCCGCAAAAAGCGCAGTACATCGAGCAGGTTCGATTTGCCGGAGGCGTTGGGTCCGATAAGGTAGGTTCTGTCGTGCAGCGGGAAATCGACCTCATTAAAGTTTCGCCAATTCTTCAAGGTCATGCGAATAACTTTCATCGTCTTCTCCCCGGTGACTCAACTCCATCGATACGGCAACAATAGACACCCCTCGATAGGCTGTCAATCCAGACCCCGCCGGGTTCGGACCCGGTTTTTCTCCCCGACGCGAGCCTTGTCCGAAAGAGGACATTCCCCTTGCCTTTGTCGCATTTCGCACCTGCAAAATATCGGGTCAGACAGTTAAAATTCACCTTTTAAAACAGCATAATAAAGCAAATCCTCATTTTGGCATGCGGAATGCCCTATCCCTTGCAAAGAGGCACTGCAAGGTGCGTACCCGCCCAAGTGAATGGACTTTCGAAGGAGACGACTCATGGCAATCCGGCAATGCGCGATTTACGGCAAGGGTGGCATCGGCAAGTCCACCACCACCCAGAATCTGGTGGCGGCTCTGGCCGAGGCCAAACAGAAGGTGATGATCGTGGGTTGTGATCCCAAGGCCGACTCCACCCGGCTGATTCTGCACGCCAAGGCGCAGAACACCATCATGCATCTGGCGGCGGAGGCGGGCAGCGTCGAGGATCTGGAGCTGGAGGATGTGCTCAAGTCCGGTTACGGAGGCATTCGCTGCGTGGAGTCGGGCGGGCCGGAGCCGGGGGTGGGTTGCGCCGGACGGGGTGTGATCACCGCCATCAACTTCCTGGAGGAGGAGGGGGCCTACGAAGAGGATCTCGACTTCGTCTTCTACGACGTATTGGGCGACGTGGTTTGCGGCGGTTTCGCCATGCCGATCCGGGAGAACAAGGCCCAGGAGATCTACATCGTGGTTTCCGGCGAGATGATGGCCATGTACGCCGCCAACAACATCGCCAAGGGCATCGTGAAGTACGCCAATTCGGGCTCGGTGCGCCTGGCCGGGCTGATCTGCAACTCCCGCAACACCGACCGGGAGGCCGATCTCATCGAGGCCCTGGCCGCCAAACTGGGCACCCAGATGATCCACTTCGTGCCGCGTGACAACGTGGTGCAGCGCGCCGAGATCCGTCGCATGACGGTGATCGAATACGATCCCAAGGCCGGCCAGGCGGACGAATACCGCGCCCTGGCCAACAAGATCATCAACAACAAGAAGCTGGTGATCCCCAAACCGCTGAGCATGGATGAACTCGAAGATCTGCTGATGGAGTTCGGCATCCTCGACGAGGAGGACGAGTCCGTCATCGGACGCACCGCCGCTCAGGAAGCGGTGATGACCTTTTCTCCCGCAATGGCCTGACGACGGAGGGTGATGCCATGTTGGACACGGAAGAAGCCCGGAAACTGATCCGGGAGGTGTTGTCGGTCTACCCGGAAGAGGCGGCCAAAGAACGGCTGGAGCATCTGAACGTCGCCGAAGCGGGTGACGGGGAGGGGGCGGGCTGCATCACCGCCAACCGCAAGTCGCTGCCGGGGGTGATGACCATTCGCGGCTGCGCCTACGCCGGATCCAAGGGGGTGGTCTGGGGCCCCATCAAGGACATGATCCACATCTCCCACGGACCGGTGGGTTGCGGCCAGTACTCCCGCGCCGGACGGCGCAACTATTACATCGGCTGGACCGGGGTCAACGCCTTCGGGACCATGAACTTCACCTCCGATTTTCAGGAGAAGGACATCGTCTTCGGCGGGGACAAGAAGCTGGCCAAGCTGCTGGGCGAGGTCAACAGCCTCTTTCCCCTCAACAAGGGTATTTCGGTGCAGTCGGAGTGTCCCGTCGGCCTGATCGGCGACGACATCGAGGCGGTGGCCAAGAAGGCGGCGGCGGATTTGGGCAAACCGGTGGTTCCGGTGCGTTGCGAAGGCTTTCGCGGGGTTTCCCAGTCCCTGGGGCACCACATCGCCAACGACACCATCCGGGATCACATCCTGGACCGCCAGGAGCCCAAGGTGGGCGCCGAGGTGGGGCCTTACGACGTGGCCATCATCGGCGACTACAACATCGGCGGTGACGCCTGGTCCTCCCGCATCCTGCTGGAGGAGATGGGGCTGAAAGTGGTGGCCCAGTGGTCCGGGGACGGCACCCTGGCCGAATTGGAACGCACCCCCTCGGTGCGGCTCAATCTGGTGCACTGCTACCGCTCCATGAACTACATCTGCCGCCACATGGAAGCCAAATACGGCATTCCCTGGATGGAGTACAACTTTTTCGGTCCCGGCAAGATCGCCGCCTCGCTGCGCAAGATCGCCAGCCGCTTCGACGCGACGATTCAGCAGGGGGCGGAACGGGTAATCGCCAAATACCAGCCGCTGGTGGACGAGGTGACGGCGCGTTACCGGCCCCGCCTCGAAGGCAAACGGGTCATGCTCTACGTGGGCGGCCTGCGTCCCCGGCACGTCATCGGGGCCTACGAGGATCTGGGCATGGAGGTGGTCGGCACCGGTTACGAGTTCGGCCACAACGACGACTACGAACGCACCTGGGAGGAGGTCAAGGACACCACCCTGATCTACGACGATGTCACCGGCCTGGAGCTGGAGCGTTTCGTGGAGCGGGTGCGGCCCGATCTGATCGGTTCCGGCATCAAGGAGAAGTATGTTTTCCAAAAGATGGGCATTCCCTTCCGGCAGATGCATTCGTGGGACTATTCCGGGCCGTATCACGGCTACGACGGTTTCGCCATCTTCGCCCGGGACATGGACATGACCATCAACAATCCCTGCTGGGGTCTGATGCGGCCCCCGTGGCGGACGCACGCCGCTTGACGACGTTTTTCCACTGACAACGGGTGGTTCCACGGATGGGTGGGCCACCCGCGAAAGGAGACGACGATGACCCAGACCGTGGCCAATACCATGCCGTGTTACCCCCTCTTTCAGGAGCCGGAATACCGGGCCATCCTGGCGGAGAAGGCGCTGCACGAAAACCGCGAATCCCCGGAGAAGATCGACGAGACCTTCGCCTGGAGCACCACTCCGGAGTACAAGGCCCTCAATTTCGCCCGTGAGGCCTTGACGGTCAATCCCGCCAAGGCCTGCCAGCCCCTGGGGGCGGTGTTGTGTTCCCTGGGATTTCGCGGCACCTTGCCCTATGTCCACGGCAGTCAGGGCTGCGTGGCCTACTTCCGCACCTATTTCAACCGCCATTTCAAGGAGCCCGTGGCCTGCGTCTCCGACTCCATGACCGAGGACGCGGCGGTTTTCGGCGGGCAGAAGAACATGTTCGCCGGGCTGCAGAACGCCAAGGCCCTTTACGAGCCGGAGATGATCGCCGTCTCCTCGACCTGCATGGCCGAGGTCATCGGCGACGACCTCAATGCCTTCATCACCAACACCAAGAAGGAGGGGCGCATTCCGGCGGATTTCCCGACCCCCTATGCCCACACCCCGAGCTTCATCGGCAGCCATCTGACCGGCTGGGACAACATGTTCGAAGGCATCCTGCGCTACTTCACCCTCAACACCATGGAGGGCAAGGCGCCGGGCAAAAACGGCAAAATCAATCTGGTGCCGGGATTCGAGACCTATCTGGGCAACTACCGTCTGCTCAAGCGCATGATGGCGGAGATGGGGGTGGAAGCCACCCTGCTCTCCGATCCCTCCGAGGTGCTGGACACCCCGGCGGACGGGCGCTATCGCATGTATGCCGGTGGCACCACCCGCGAGGAGATCCTCGACGCGCCCAACGCCATCGACACCCTGTTGCTGCAACCCTGGGGTCTGGACAAAACGCGGAAATACGTCAAGGAGACCTGGAACCAGCCGGCCACCGCCCTCGACGCCCCGTATGGCCTGGCGGCCACGGACCGCTTCCTGATGACCCTTTCGCAACTGACCGGCAAGCCGATACCCGCTTCGCTGGAGTTGGAGCGGGGCCGTCTGCTCGACATGATGACCGATTCCCACACCTGGTTGCACGGCAAGCGGTTTTCGGTGTACGGCGATCCCGACTTCGTCATGGGCATGGCCCGTTTCCTCATGGAGCTGGGGGCCGAGCCGCTGCACCTGCTGTGTCACAACGCCACCAAACGCTGGGGCAAGGCCATGGAGCAGCTTCTGGCCGGCTCGCCTTACGGCAGGGGCGCGGAGATCCACTTCGGACGGGATCTGTGGCATCTGCGTTCCCTGGTTTTCGAGAAGAAGCCCGATTTTCTCATCGGCAACTCCTACGGCAAGTTCATTCAGCGGGACACCCTGCGCAAGGGGCGGGAACACGAAGTTCCGCTGATCCGTATCGGTTTCCCCATTTTCGACCGGCACCATCTGCACCGTCAGGCCACCCTGGGATACGAAGGGGCCATGTATGTGCTGACCACCCTGGTCAACGCGGTGCTGGAGCGTCTCGACGACGACACCCGCTTCATGGCCCAGACCGACTACAACTACGATCTGATCCGATAGGGGACGGGAGATGCCCGATCTGATGTTGCGACGCAATGACCGGGGGCAGTTGACCTGTTACGTGGCCAAGAAGGACCGGGAGTCGGTGGTGGCGCGAGTGGAGTTCGATACGGAGGAGGGCTGGGGCGGTACTTTGGAATTGGAAGGGGGGGAGCGGTATTACCTCGATCCCCAGCCGACCCGCCCCACTTTTCCCTGTCAACTGCGAGCCAGAAGGGGGTGAATTCCATGGCACGAAGCGAAGGCACGGTGCGGGTGGCCTGCGCCAGCCAGGGTCCGGGTTTGCTGGACGGTCATTTCGGCAGTTGTTCGCGTTTTCTGGTTTTCGACGTGGGGCCCGGAGAGCTGGTTGCGGTGGAAGAGCGCCGCATCGAGGGGCCGGACAAGGGCGAAGCGGCCACCTTGCGGCGTCTGGAGGCGCTGCGGGATTGCCGGATGGTCTGGGTGGCGGGCATCGGCGGCCCGCCTGCGGCGCGGCTGGTGCGGGCGGGCATTCTGCCGGTGCGTTTCGCCGGGGCTCCCGCGTTGCAGGAGCTGCTCGACAACCTGAAGGCGGTATTGTCCGACCGGCCACCGCCGTGGCTGGCCAAGGCGATGGCGGCCCACTGATCGCGGGTATCCGTTCAGTAAAACGGGGGTCCGGGGGGGATTATCCCCCCCGGCGGGGTTCGGGGCGGAGCCCCGA
>JADGAQ010000148.1 GCA_015231925.1 Magnetococcales bacterium | reverse complement strand
AAATAGTCGGAATATAGGAATATCTGGCAATCTATATATCCGAGTTGTGAAATTTACCGGACGTTTCCTGTGGTTTGATCGAAAGGGAGGCGGGGGTTGTTCCGAACGAGGCACTGATTGATTGTTGGTGGGAAGTTTGATCGAAGGTCAGGGAAGGATGGCTCTTGAAAGCGCCCCGGACGAGTACTCGTCCGGGGTTAGGAGGATGTCCCCCGACCGGAGGGGGAGGGGTATCGTAGTCAGTGCATCCCGATGGCTTGGCGATAGAGATGCAACATGGTTTCCTGCTCGTCCAGTTCGTCCCGCTCCATTTTGCGAAGTTTGAGCAACTCCCTCATGATCTTGACATCAAAGCCGTTGCCTTTGGCTTCCGCAAAGACCTCCCGGATACCCTCCAGGATGCCGGATTTTTCTTCTTCCAGGCGTTCGATACGTTCCAGATACTGGATGAGGATGGGACCGGCTATGCCGTGAACATCGGATGCTTGGGCTTCGGTTTGGGTGGCTTTCGACATGGATTTCTTCCTTGAGGTGACATCGTCAATGGGTCGACAGCAGAACGACTGCTGTCGGCAAAACGCAAAAGCCGTGCCTTAAACCCGTCTTATTCATGAATTTCTGCTGCAACCGGACCAGGAGCGTGCCATAACGGCGGTGAACTCGCTCGACGGTCCTCACCGTGGAACGGGGCCACGGTTCCGGTTGTCGAGGCGTCGCGGGCCTTGTCCCGACGCGCCGTGACCGGTTTCGCGACGAAGTTTATGAATGAGACGGGTTAAAGCCTTTGATGACGTGCCACGGTGAGTCTGACCTCGATTGGGGTGAAGAGGGCTTTTTTGGGGGGGCGACAACCGGGTACTTCGGGAGAATCGACATGAAGGATTCAGTGGTGCCGCTTCGTCCCATGGGAAGGGGCCGGTGACCGAGCGTCCTGTGCGCCGGGAGAACCTGAAACGAGTTGATGAAAGCCTCACCGAAGGGATGGTGCCGACGGGGGAGTGTTCATCCCCCCCCCGTTACGACTGAAACAAACCGCTTGTTGCCGTGTCGGCGTTGTCAGTAGCCCGCCGGGGAGATGACCCGAGCTGGAATTCCGGTCTTCTCGAACAACTCCGCAGCCTTGTTACGGGCCTCCTCCTCACGGGCAAAGTTGCCGACGCGAACCTGAGTAACCTCCTGGTTTTCCTCTTTGCCGCGAACCAGTTCAAAGGCTATCTGAAACTGGGATAGCCGCTTGCCGGTTCGTGCCGCGTTTTCCGCATTGGGAAAGGATCCGGCTACGACCGTGAAACCGGGCTTTTTGGACTCCTGGTTGGTTCGAACGGGTTTGTCAGCCATGTCGGGTTGTTTGGGCAGGCGGCTTTCCGGGGGGCCATTGCCACCATCGAAGGTGACGGGGGTCGGGGTAGTGAGGATGGAGAAGGTTTGTTGCAAATGATCCTTCAGAAAGCCTTGAGCGGCTTCCGCTTCGGAGCGACTGGCAAAAGGGCCGACCAGGAGACGGGTCTGCCTGGCGCCGGAGACCTCGACGGCCTGCAAATAGTGCGGAATGCCAAGGGCTTTGAGAGGGGCACGAGCTTGTTCCACCCCTTTGTCTTCACGGAAGGAACCAATCAGCAGTTGATAACGCCCCGGTTGGATATCGGGGAAGTCAGGCGGCGGCATGAAAGCGTCTTGCAGTGCCACCGGTTGCGCCAGGGACTGTGGTAGAGGGGTGAGGAGTGCGACGGGAGGGGTTCCGGCGAGAACCTGCACGATTTTGCCGACTTCATGGATCTCCCTCGAATTGGCAAAGGGGCCGAGAAGTACCTGATATTGGGGTTTTGCAAGCAGGATGTTCTCCTGAACGGTGACCGGATAGGCTGCAGCGGCGAGTTTCGCAGCCAGGGTATGGGCCATGTTGGCATCGTTCAAGGAGCCGGCCAGCAGAAAATGGCGCCCGGTTTCCGACCCGGGTGGTGGCAGTTTGGGCGGCGTTTGGGACGGTGGGGGGGCGATTTGGGCAACTTGCACCGGGGCGGGTTGCGGAACGCTCTCCGGCTTCGGGTTCGGGACCGCCTCTTCTTCCTGGGCGGCCTGACGTTTGGCTTCGAACTGTTCGGTTTCGTGAAAGCGGTCCATGACGGGTTTGACGGCCACATAACCCGCTCCTCCCACCAGTCCCCACCAGGCCAGGGCAGCCAGAATGACCCAGCCACCTTCGCGTTCGGAAGGGGCAGGGACGGGAGTGGGGCAGGGGGATTCCTGGTCGAACGTATTCATGGGGTATCCGATTTTTCCGGGGGTGGTGCGGAAACGAGGTGACATCGAATTCGGATGCAATTCTGGTGCCTTTGGGGAAATCTCACTGAAAAGAAGAAGATTTCCCCTTCAGTTGGCTGGGAAAGGGAATGTCGGCAAGCCGTAGAAACTCAAGCCCGATACCATCTTCGGCGATGCGGACGATACGACAGGGCAGGGTTTGATGGGGAGTCGGGGGAAGGGTGTGAAGCAGCCCTGTTCGCCCACCTGAAGGTTTGAAGGAAGATAACCCACGATGAGGAGGGCGCCGGTTTCGGAAACATTCCCGGTGAAACCGATATATCCTCTCATGGCGCCCAGCTCCAACAATACCCTGCTTAGTAAATCAATGCGTTGAGCCCGCGGAGCGATATACTTATCGTTATTCATATTGGCATTCTTTTACCATTATATGAATATATCTTATACTGAGTCGAAACAGGCAGATTCTTTCCCGTACTTGGAAGATGGTAGCGAATATGTGACATTTTGAAAGAATTTATTTGAAAATGTCGTTTTTTATGGTCACTGATCGCGGTGGGTAAGGATGAGGAGTTGTTCGGTCGGCAGAATTCCAGAATATCAGCCGGTCGTTCAATAAAGAGGCATAAGTCCGCGATGCCGAAACCCTTCAGGATGGACGAGTTCCGGTATGGCCGACCTCACGAAACGGGCTTTTCCCCTGGGGGGAACTAATTCTCCAGCAACCTTCGCATTATTGGCCACGAGAGAAGAGTTGGGCTTAAAGCAGATGATGATAAAAATTCTCTTTGTATGATTTATATCATTCTGTGGACGCCACACCTCCCGTCACCGATAGTGGCTGTTTGTCTCTTAGTATTGTTGTATAGAATGTAAACTTAAGGATTATGTTTGCGGAACAACTCCGAAATCAAAAAGGCCATGTCCAGACTCTGGGCCGCATTGAGACGGGGGTCGCAGGTCGTTTCGTAACGCTCCTCCAACTCCTCCTCGCGAATATCGATGGAGCCCCCCACGCACTCGGTGACATTGTCCCCCGTCAACTCGAAATGCACACCACCCGGAACGGTACTCTCCGATTCATGGATCTCGAAGAACTGCCGCAACTCCGCCAGAATATGGTCGAAGGAGCGGGTCTTGATTCCCGAAGGGGTGGCGTAGGTGTTACCGTGCATCGGATCACAGATCCAGATGACGTTGCGTCCCTCCCGCCGTACCGCGCGAATCAACCCCGGAAGGGATTCGGCGATCTTCTGGTGGCCGCAACGGGTGATCAGCGACAGTCTGCCCGGCAGATTGTCCGGATTGAGGCGGTCACACAGCCGCAACAGCTCATCCGGCGTCACTTTGGGTCCGACCTTGCACCCCAGGGGATTCTTCACCCCCCGCAGAAACTCCACATGGGCCCCGTCCACCTGACGGGTGCGCTCCCCGATCCACAACATGTGGGCCGAACAGTCGTACCAGTCGCCCGTCAAGGAATCCTTGCGGGTCAAGGCCTGCTCGTATTCCAGCAGCAGCGCTTCGTGGCTGGTGAAATACTCGATCTCATAAAGAATCGGCGTGTTCTGCGAGTTGATGCCGATGACCTTCATGAAACGGAGGGCCTCGCTCAACTTGTCCGCCAACTCCGAGTAACGTTGACCTTGGGGGCTGTGGGCCACGAAATCCTGGTTCCAGCTCTGCACCCGGCTCAACTCGGCAAAACCGCCGTGGGTGAAGGCTCGCAACAGGTTCAGCGTGGCCGCCGACTGGAAATAGGCCCGCTCCAATCGGGTGGGGTCGGGTTGACGGGCCTCTTCGGAGAAGTCGGGATCGTTGACCGACTCCCCACGGAAACTGGGCAGACAGACGCCGTTCTTGGTCTCCGTGGGGCTGGAACGCGGTTTGGCGAACTGCCCGGCGATGCGTCCGACCTTGACGATGGGTTTGGCCACCCCGTAAGTCAAAATCACCGCCATCTGCAACATCACCTTCAGCTTGTCGCGGATCGAATTGGCGGTGAAATCGAGGAAGGATTCGGCGCAGTCGCCGCCCTGCAGGATAAAGGCCTTTCCCGCCGAGGCATCCGCCAGGAGTTGATGCAGGGAGCGCACCTCTCCGGCAAAAACCAGGGGCGGAAAGCGGGAGAGGTTGGCCACACAGGATGCCAGGGCTTCCGCATCGGGCCACTCCGGCTGTTGCAGGGCGGGGTATTGCTTCCAGGAGTCGAGTTTCCAATCTTGCGACACAGCGATTCTTCCTTGTGCGACGATGAAGGCGACCGAACCATCCGGAAGATTCCGGGGTAAAATCACCACTATAGAAGAGTTTCCGGATCTTCGCCAGCGGGAATGGGGGGCGGCGTTCGGGGAGGTGGTGGCGGCAAGGGGTTTTGGCCCTGGTTCTGCTTCCTGGCCAGCTCCTCGATGGCCTTTTTGAGGCCTTCGGTGATGCGGGCCGTCTTGCGCTCCGTCAATTGCAGCCCGAACAGATCCTTCAGATAGAAGACATCCACGGCCCGTTCGCCGTAAGTGGCGATTTTGGCGGTTCGAATCTGGATGCCCATCTCCAGGAAGACCCGGGTGATGGTGAAGAGCAGTCCGGGCCGGTCGAGGGTGGTGATCTCCAATACGGTGATATTGTCGGAGAAGGTGTTGTCCACCTCCACCGTGGTGGGCACTTCGAACCAGGCCCGCTTGGCGATTTTGGAGTCGTACTGGATGGGCAGACGTTCGGGACGAATGGCCCCCGAGAGGACCGCTTCCAGCTTTTGTTCGAGACGCACCAGTTTCTGCGGGTTGGAGATGGCCTTTTCCGAGAGTTCCTGTACCACGAAAATGTCCATGGCCATGCCGTCCCGGGTGGTGAAGGCGTTGCAGAACAGAACGTTGAGTCCTTCGCTGGTGATGGCTCCGGCAATTTTGGCGAAGAGTCCGGGGTGATCCTGGGTATAGATGAAGAGGCTGGTGGTTTCCACTGCCGGGGTGGACAGAAAGACCATGGTCAACTCCTCCCGTTGCAGCGGGAAGAGGATGCGATAGTGATCGGCCAGGTTATCAGGCTCGTCGCTGATGAAATAGTCGGGGTAGAAACGGTCCAGATGTTTGCGCACCGCCAGGGGATCGTTGGTGGCGGAGAGGATGCGGAAGACCTCCTCCTTGCGCTCGACTCCGAGCAGGGCGATCTCCCGAGGTTCGTAAAGTCCCCGGGTCATGGCCTCCTGGGTCAGGAGGTAGAGGCGACGCAGCAGGGTCGATTTCCATGGGGTGAGGGTGTTCGGGGCCACGGCGCGGATGTCGGCCACGGTCAACAGCAGCAGCAGATCCAGACGTTGCAGATCCTCCACCTGTCGGGCGAATTGGGAGATGGTCTGGGGGTCGTTGATGTCCCGGCGGAAGGCGGTGCGGGAGAAGATCAGATGTTTTTCCACCAGCCAGGCCACCAGCTCGATGTCCTTTTCGGCCAATCCCAGGCGCTGACAGCAGTGGCGCGCGATGATGGCGCCTTTGATCTCGTGCTGCCCGCCCCGGCCTTTGGCGATATCGTGGAAAAGAACCCCCAGATAGAGTACCAGGGTCTTGCGAACCTGGGAGACCACCTTCGAGGAGAGGGGCAGTTCGTCCGTCAGATAGCCCAGTTGAATGTGGCGCAGGGCCTCCACCGCCAGAATGGAGTGTTCGTCCACGGTGTAGACGTGAAAGAGATCGTGCTGGGTCTGGCCGATGATGCGCCCGAACTCGGGAATGTAGCGGCCCAGCAGGCCGCAGGTGTTCATGCGGCGCAGCACCCAGGCCACGGCCCGCTTGCCGTTGAGCATTTTGAGAAAGAGGGCGGCGGCTTCGGGATTGGCGCGGAATTTCCGGTTCACCAGATGCAGGTTCTGCATGACCATGCGCACCGTATCGGGATGAACGCCCTTGCCGTAGCGTTGCGCCACCTCGAAGAGACGCAGCAGGCGTACCGGATCCCTGGCGAAAGCGTCAGGGTCCACCACCAGAATCTTGTCGCCGGACATGTAAAAGCAGTCTTCCAGCTTGACCCCGGAGCGGGGCAGGTCCATCTTGCGATACTCCTCCTGGAACTTCTGCACGAAGATCTCGTAGAGGTGGCTGACCTGTTTGGCCACCTGGAAGTAGCGCCGCATGAAGAGTTCCACGCCGAGCATGCCCGGACGGTCGCGATAACCGAATTCCTGCGCGATTTCAAGCTGGTGGTGAAAGGTGAGCCGGTCTTCCCGGCGTCCGGCGCGGTAGTGCAGGGCATTGCGCACCCGCCAGAAGAACTCCCGGCAGCGGGTGAGGGTGCGGTACTCCTCCGGGGTCAGAATGCCCATCGGCACCAGATCCAGCATACGATGCACCTTGTAGCGCACCTTGGAGATCCAGATGAAGGTGTGGATATCCCGCTGCCCGCCGGGGTTCTCCTTGATATTGGGTTCCAGGTAGAAGAGCGAGTTGCCGAAACGGTCGTGCCGCTTCTTCTGCTCCGCCAGCTGGCCTTCCAGGAAACGCCCCGGATCGGCCAGCAGCACTTGGCGAAGGGTTTGCATATATTCGATGAAAAGGTCGCGATTGCCGTCCAGGAAGCGGGATTCGAGCAGGGCGGTGCGGGTTTCGATGTTGAGTTGGGCTTCGTCCACGCACTCGGGAATGCCGCGTACCGCGTGCCCCACCTCCAGCCCCATGTCCCAAAGGCAATAAAGAATACGTTCCACCTGCATGCCCAAAACCGGCAGCACGCCCTTGGGCATGACGAAGAGCAGGTCGATATCGGAGTAGGGCGCCAGTTCCCGGCGACCGTATCCGCCGGTGGCCACCACGGCAAAGACGTTCTTGCAGTTCGGAAAGGTGTTGGGATCCGGGGCGTAGAGCTTGCGCACCAGTTGGAAAATACGCCCGATCAGGCCATCCATCAGCAGGGTGTGGCTGCGCACGATGGTCAGTCCCGAGGCGCCGTCCAGATGGGCCTGGTGCAGACAGTTGCGGTGGTTGGACAGAAAAGTGCGCAAAAGGCTCAACACCTCCCCACGGATGTTGCCTTCGCTGGTTTGCAGCCCGAATTGGCTAACCGCCTGTTGCAACTGGTTATCCAGGGGAGCGAAGTCGGGGGAGAGGGAGCTTTCGGAGTGGAGGAGAGGGAATTCCCGCTCTTCTTCGGAGAAGGGGAGGCCGGTTTCATCGTCCAGGATTTCGGGAGAGGCGGACACGCGGTTGGTTTCCTTCTTTCAGCTGACCGGCGCCCTGACCTTGCCGGCAATGGGGATAATGTGGTATCAATGATGCTTGCGGGCCCAAGGACAAGCAATGGTGATTGTTCTTTCGTGACACGCCCCGATGTGCTTCGGTCCATGGGCCGCGAGGCTCTTTAGTCGCCGTTGAAGGATCTCGGAAATGTTTTTCAGCAAACTGATGGGCATGTTTTCCTCCGATATGGCCATCGACCTGGGTACGGCCAATACCCTGGTCTATGTCCGCGGTCGCGGCGTGGTCCTTTCGGAACCTTCGGTGGTAGCGATCCACGAAAGCAGCCGAGGGGTGCGGAAGGTGCTGGCGGTCGGCAACGAGGCCAAACGGATGCTGGGGCGCACCCCCGGCAACATCGTCGCCATCCGGCCCATGCGAGACGGCGTCATCGCCGACTTTACCATAACGGAGGCCATGCTCAAGCATTTCATCCGCAAGGTGCATAAGCGCCGGCTCTTCTACAGCCCGCGCATCATCGTCTGCGTGCCCTACGGCGCCACCCCCGTGGAACGCCGGGCCATTCGCGAATCCGCCGACTCCGCCGGCGCCCGGGAGGTCTTCCTCATCGAGGAGCCCATGGCGGCCGCGATCGGCGCGGGTCTGCCGGTCACCGACGCCTCCGGTTCCATGGTGGTGGACGTGGGGGGCGGCACCACGGAAGTGGCCATTATCTCCCTGGGCGGCATCGTCTACTCCCGCTCCATCCGCGTGGGTGGCGACAAGATGGACGAAGCCATTGTGGCCCATGTGCGTCGCAAATACAGTCTGTTGATCGGAGAAGGCACCGCCGAAACCATCAAGATCCAGATCGGCTCGGCTCATCCCCTGGCGGAACGCCTCGATGTGGAGGTCAAGGGACGCGACCTGGTCAACGGCGTGCCCAAACACCAGATCATCTCCGATCCGGAAATCCTGGAAGCCCTCTCCGAGCCCATCAACGCCATCGTCGAAGGGGTGCGCATGGCCCTGGAACGGACCCCCCCCGAACTGGCCGCCGATATCGTGGATCGCGGCATCGTTCTGACCGGTGGCGGCGCTCTGTTGCGGGGGCTCGACAAACTTCTGGCCGAAGAGACCGGCCTGCCGGTGATCGTCGCCGAGGATCCGCTCTCCTGCGTGGCCCTCGGCTCCGGGCGGGCCCTCGAAGAACTGGATACCATGTCCGATATCCTGATGGACCGATAGGGCATGGTGATCCGTTCCCCTTGCCGGTCTGTGGCGGGGTCGACATCCGGTTCGGAACGCTTCGGCAGGGGGGGCCGCTTTGGTTTCCCCGCCGGCTTTCGCCTGGCTGGTCTACCTAATCCCGCACGCGGCCACACGCCCTAAGGGGTCTCCCCATGGCGGCCTTCATCGCCTTCGTCAAACAGTACCGCAACGGCATCGTCATCTTTCTGTTGCTGATGGCGGCGGTGGTGCTGCTCTTTTCGGTCCGGCTGCAGGCCGACGGGCTCCGGGGGCTTCGGGCTTCGGTCATCGAACTCATGGGGCCCGTGCAAAACGTCCTGATGCTGCCTGCCCAGGTTATTGCCCGCATGCAGGGGCGAATCGTCGATCTGGCCCGCCTCGACACCGAAAACCGCTGGATGCGCAAGGAGTTGTTGCGCCTTCAAGGTCAGGAGATCCAGCTTGAGGAGATGCGCCAGGAGAACAAACGCCTGCGCGAGCTGCTTTACATGGAACAGGAGCCCGGTCACGTCACCCAGGTGGCCCGTATCGTCGGCGACTCCTCGCCCTCCTTTTCCCACGCCTTTCTGCTCAATGCCGGAACCTTGCGGGGTGTGAGGGAGGAGGCCAGCGCCATCAGTCCCCACGGCCTGGTGGGCCGGGTGGTGCAGGTCACCAGCCACAACTCCATGGTGCTGGCCCTGACCGACCTCAACTCCCGGGTGCCGGCCATGGCCCAGCGTTCCCGCATCCGGGGCATCGTCTCGGGCAGTAACGACGAGGTGCTGCAATTGCGCTACGTGCCCAAGGATGCCGATGTGCAGGTGGATGACGTCATCCTCACCTCCGGTATCGACGGCATTTTTCCCAAAGGTCTGCTGATCGGCAAGGTCATGCTGGTGGATTCCGACGAACCCGGCCTGTTTCAGCGCATTCTGATCAAACCGGCGGTGAATTTTCATCGTCTGGAGGAGGTGCGCCTGCTTCTGCCCGTGGCAGCGCCGCCCGCACCGCCTCCTGCACCTCCGGCAGCCGCTCCCGCCACCCCTCCAGGGAGGAACCGCACGCCGTGATCGTGGCCCTCCTGGCCCCCTGGTTTCCCCTATTGACCATTCTCCTGGGCATGGCCATACAGGATCTCGCCCTGCCGCTGCATGCCTGGTCCGTGCTGCGTCCCGATCTCTCCCTGATCTGTCTCTTCTACTGGCGACTCTATCGCCCCGACCGTTGCGGGCCGTTGCTGGTCTTTCTCACCGGCCTCACCGGGGATGTCATGGGAGTGTTGCCTCTCGGCCTGCACGCTTTCAGCCGTATTCTGCTCATCATTCTCCTGGACCATTTCGGCAGTCGCTTGCGGGCCTACGATTTCCTCATCATCATGCCGTTGCTGGGACTCCTGGTGTTCGTGGAGGAGTTGATCCATGTGGTTCTGCTGGCCCTGTTTCAGGAGGTTCCCCTCTTCTGGTTGCCTTTGGCGGGTCAGGCCCTGGGAACGATGCTGGCAGCCCCTTTGGTGGTTTCCGGGTTGATCCTGCTGCACCGCATGTTGCTCGATCCGTACTGACGACAGGACCAAGGCATGCTGGAAGACGAATTCGAACAATTCCATACCGATGCCAAACGTCGCCTGCTGATTCTGGGGGGTGGGGCGGGGCTGCTCTTTTCCGCCCTGGCCGGCCGCCTGTTTCACCTGCAGGTGCTCAAAGGGGGAACCTATCGCAATCTGGCCGAAGACAACCGCATCAGTCTGCAACCGGTCACCGCTCCCAGAGGACGTATTTTCGACCGCTTCGGTCAGGTTCTGGTGGGCAATGTTCCCGAATACCGGCTGGCGGTC
>JADGAQ010000147.1:6447-10689 GCA_015231925.1 Magnetococcales bacterium | reverse complement strand
CTTTTATTCCCCTGGAAGGGGAGCCTTCCAGGGGAATAAAAGAACAAGAGAAAACAAAAAACAGAACCTTGGAGGCTCCGCCTCCACAATTCGGCAGGAAAGCCGAATTGGACGCCGCAAAGCGGCGCCCGAAGGGCGAGGGCCATGGATGGCCCGAGTCCAACCTCCGCCGGGGGCGATAATCGCCCCCGGAGCCCCGTATTAATGAACGAATGAAACAGAAATGGAATAACCCTTCAGCAGGATCTCCACCGGATCCAGATTTGCCACGGGTTGCGCCCCTGGCCAACAGCCGGGTGCGATAGGCGCTGCTTGATAACCGACGACACGGGTCTGCGCCCCGACTTCGAGATCTCCGAGGTCATGTTCACTCTCCCAAGCGTGCGGATTGCCGATGGGGGGAGAGTTTGGCGGACCGAATCTTCGCCATGGCCGTGGAACACCTTGAAGAGAACGTGGAATGCCAAAAGATATGATCAAGTCAAGCAGCTTATATTTTTATCGGGCATGATGGGGGATTTGCGTTGATAGAAATAATAATTGTATATATATTATGGTATTGATAGCCCTATTTGCCGAAAATTTCAGAGGATTATTTTTTACATGAATAGTAAAAACAATAAAAAATGGTATCCTCTTGGCATGTGTTTTGATGTATATTTACAAATTCTGAACAAGATGGAACGGTTCTCTTTCGGCACAAGGATTTCCGCATGGCAGACGATAGCGCCGAATTCACCCGGGACCTCTCCCGCGAGGAGTTCCAGGGCATGCTCATGGGCCGGCTGCGCTTGATCAAGGTGGATCGGTTTCATCAGGAACACATCACGCTGATCGGCATCATCACCGACCTCTACGCCAACGTGCGCAACCTGCAGCGGCAAAAACCCGGACCACGGGAAATGAAAGCCCTGGACGAAGTGCTGGACCGGCTCAAGGGATACGCCACCTTCCACTTCCAGGCGGAAGAGGATTTCATGGCCCAGCACAAGTTCCCGGGACTCGATGCCCATATTCAGGCGCATCGCCGCTTCGTGGAGGCTCTGCTCAAGGTCGAAGATCGCATGCGCAAGGAGTCGGTCACCCATGTGCTGGATCTGATGCACATGACCGTGGGCTGGCTCTTCGACCATATCAACCAGGTGGACATGCAGTATTCCCGCTTTGTGGAGGGCGAGTACGTCAAGCTCCCGGACCTGCCGCAACCCGTCGCCGCCTCCCGTGAGACCACCGGCAAGACCGCTCCTTCGCGAAAACTCGAAAACTTCGCCGATATGCTCTGCGACGTCGGCGTGGAACGCCTGAACAGCGATCACCGCCGGCTGGTGAATCGCATGGCCCGCTTCGCCACCACCATGACCAACCTCACCCGGCACAAACCCTCTCCCCAGGATTGGCGGGAGATCGACCAACTGCTGACCTTCCTCAACGATTTCATGCGGGAACACTTCACCCTGGAAGAACAGATGTTCACCCAGCACGGCTATCCTCAACTGGCCCAGCACAAACGGGAACACGAGGTCTTGCGCAACCGGGTGACGGATCTGACCCGCCGTCTGAGCCGGGAGAGGGAGGTTCTGGGAGTCATGGATCTGCACCAACTCCTGTTCGAGTGGTTCATCACCCACATTCAAAAAAGCGATGCGGCCTACCGGGACTTCTTCCAGAAAAAAGGCCTGGGTTGAGTGCAAAACGGCGCCGACAGGGGACCTGAATGCTTTCCACGCAACAACTCGGCGATTTGATTGAAAAAATCGTTGCCGCACCCACCCTGGAGAGCCTGCACAACCTGCTGCAAGAGGCTTGCACGGCCCTTGGACACGAAAAATTCTCCTATTCCGTACTCTTTCCCCCCGGCAGCTTACCGGGTCTGTCCGCAAACCAGCTGAGTTGTCGGGAGGTGCGCCACGGCAAAATCCTGCGGGAGGAGGAGCTTCCCTACCTCTTTTTGAGCAACTGGCCCGACGAGCTGTACCAGTTCTATCTGGATCACCACTATCTGCGCCGGGACCCCGGCCTGAAACACGGCTGGTCCACCCCCGTGCCGCTGCTCTACGATGAACCCTGGTTCGTGCAGCAGATGGATTGTCCCCCGGGAGAGCGCGCCATCAAGTGTGGCCTCTTCCTCACCTGGCTGGAGTTCGATTTCATCAGCGGACTCAGCGTCGGCATCCAGGGCCCGCGCGGCGAAGCCGCCACTTTGACCTTTTCCACCAGCCGCTGGCGCGACATCACCCCTCCGATAGCCCGCCTCTGCGCCGCCCTGGCCCAGGGACTGCTGCCCTACCTGCATCATCGAGCCATGGAACTGGCTCAGTGGCGCGATTTCCTTCAGGAAAACAGGCATCTAACCCCAAGAGAGCTGGAATGCCTGCGCTGGGCCTCCGAAGGCAAAACCGCCTGGGAAATCGGCTCCATTCTGCACATCACGGAACGCACCGTCGTGGCCCATCTCAACAACGCCAGCAACAAGCTCGGCGCCAACAACCGCATTCAGGCCGTGGCCCGCGCCGTGGCCTACAAGCTGATCTGAACCGGTTCTCTCAACCCATCCATTCAGAAAATGGAAATCGCTATTGTCAGAAATGACAATACCACCCATCTCGCCCTTGGGGTAACATGTCGTCCGACAAAGGCTGGGGGGAGATTCGGTTATTTCCCAGACCCGCCGCTACGGAAAAATTCGGTCATAGTTTCCGTAGCGGCGTATTTTCTCCACCCTTCCGGTTCCATCTTTCCGGCACGATCTCCCCACGATCCATCACCAATCAAACTCAAAGTCCGTCCCCCCCATCTCCCTGTCCCGAGTAACGTATCCTCTTTTGAATGTCACGTTATTGTTGACAGCAGCTCGGTTTTATTCGGCCCGTGAATCGTATTCATTGCTGATCGTGATTTTTATATTTGCAAATAGAAATTGACTGGGGCAAACTCCCCCCGCACCGATAGGAACAAGTCACATTCACAAAAGGTAAGGCCCATGAGCCAGGCTCAAGTTGAACCGTTCATGCAGGAGTTGTCCCGGGAAGATTTCAAGCGCATGCTGCTGTGGCGCCTGAAGGAAGTGAAAGAAGAGCGTTTTCACCAGGAACATCTGGTCCTGTTGGAAATCATCACCGACCTTTTTGTCTGTGTGCGACTGTTTCAGAGGAAGAAACCCCTGCCTGCCGACAAGCGTGAACTCGATGGCGTACTGGAACGCTTGAAGAATTACACCTTCAGCCATTTTCAGGGAGAGGAACTCTTTATGAGGGAACGCCTCTTTCCGGGCCTGCAAGCCCACCTGCAAGCCCACCGCCGCTTCCTGGGAGCCTTCCAGGTCATGGAAACCCGCATCCACAACGAAGGCATCTCCCATGTGGTGGATCTGTTCCACCTGACCATCAGCTGGCTCTTCGACCACATCAATCAGATGGACCTGCAATACTCCCGCTTCATCTCCGGGGAGGCTTTCACCAGCGTCAGTCAACCCCTGACGGACAACCTGCCCTCTCCGGAGAAACCGGCCCCCAAACCCACCACCCGCTCCTTCTCCACGGCTCTGGAAGAGCTGGGCAGTCAAATCTGCGACGTGGGCGTGGAGAAATTCAATCGGGAACACCGTAAACTGCTGGACCGCATGCAACGCTTCAGTACACTCATGACCCACCTCGCGCGACATCGCCCCACCAGTCGCGACTGGCTGAAAATCGACGAACTGGTCCATTTCTTCACCGATTTCACCCGGGACCATTTCGCCGGAGAAGAACAGATGATGCAGCAGTACGGCTATCCCCAGGCCGAAGTCCATCGTCTGCAACACCAGCGCCTGCGCGACCGCCTGGCCATTCTGAGCAAAAGCCTGGTCAAGGAGCGTGACATCGCCACGGCCATCGATCTGCAACAATTTCTATATGAATGGCTGCTCAACCACATCCAGAAGTCGGACGTCGCCTACGGTGCCTTTTTTCAGCAGAAAGGGGTGTTTTGACAGCGGACAGGAAGGGTTTTGCAGTTTTTCAGTGGGAACTGTCCGTCTCGGGCTTGCCGAGAAGCTCTTCCAGCGAACCCGCGTCCAGGATACGGTCGGTCCAGGCCGTCAACTCCGGAAGTCCGGCACCCGCCACCCGATCCCTGACCCAGGCGGGCAAGGTGCCGAACTTAAGTTGTATTTGACGCAGCAACACGGCGGATTCCCCTTTGACCATGCCTCGCGCCTCGCCTCGCGCCTCGCCTTCGGCTCGCCCCTTGGCCAGCAGTTCC
>JADGAQ010000147.1:0-6347 GCA_015231925.1 Magnetococcales bacterium | reverse complement strand
GGAAACAGTTCGTCCGCATCGTTCGGATGATCACTCATGAAACGGGCTCCTCCGGTTTGGATCAGAAAACCCAAGCCTGCCCCAAAATCTACCGGCCCGCCAGGAAGAGATAATGCTGCGATCCTGCTTGACCTTCGCCCTGTTGAATACATAGCATTTCCGTGAGGTCGGGAACCGCACGGGTTCCCGCAACGCCCCGGAGATGGAGAACCCCATGATCCGCCATCGTTTCGGCTGGCACCTGCTCTGGGGATTTCTGCTGGTCTCTCCCCTGCCCATGGCCATTCTGGCCTGGGTCTACATCCATCAGTTCGAAGCCACCCTGCAGGAAACCACTTTCAACAGCCTGGCCGCCATCGCCGACAAGAAGATGGGGCAGATTCGTTCCTACATGGAACAGCGTCGCCTCGATGCCCGGGGTTTGGCCAGTCTGCCGCAAACCCGGGAGATGTTGAAGGTCATGGGCCAGTCTTTTCTGGAACCCCTCTCCAACCGCACCATCTATCGGGAGTTCTTTTCGGCCTATGCCGAAAATGCCGGTTATTACGATCTGCTGCTCACCAACCACTTGGGAAACGTGGTCTTCTCTCTGGCAGGGGAGGCGGACCTGGGCAGCAATCTGGAAACCGGGCCCTGGCGGGATACGGTACTGGTCAAAACCCATCGGGAGGTGATGAAGATTCACGAGGCCCGCATCAGCGATTTTCGTCCCTACCCGCCCAGCAATCGACCTGCGGCGTTCATCGTGGCACCGATCTTCCAGGATAAACAGGTGCTGGGCACCCTGGCCCTGCAACTCGATCTGCAGAACTTTCTGAAGGAGGCCACCGATGCCACCGGCCTGGGGAAAAGCGGTGAAACGGTGCTGGCCCAGCGGGTGGACGACGATATTCTCTACATGGTTCCCCTGCGTCATGTGCCGGATGCCGCTTTCAACCTGAAAATTCCCCTTTCCCGATCCGCCACACCCATGCAAAAAGCCCTTCAGGGGGAACATTCCCAGGGCATCGACCATGATTATGCCGATTACGAAGTCGTGGCCAACTGGCGCTATCTGCCGGAGCTGCGCTGGGGCATGGTCGTGAAGGTCAACAGTGACGAAGCCTTTGCCCCGGCCCACGACCTGCGTCGATTCAGCATGGCGTTGCTGGGAGCCTCTCTGCTGGCGGCGGCGCTGGCCGCCTATTTTCTGGGCCGGGCCATCGTTTCACCGTTGCATCGGCTGACCCGGATCAGCCAGAACATCGCTGCCGGAAATCTGGAACAACGCGCCCCGGTCCAGGGGTTCAGCGAAAGCCGGGATCTGGCTACCGCCTTCAACGACATGGCCGCCCATCTGCTGGAGGCCCGGGAAACCCTGGAAAACCGGGTGGAAAGTCGCACCCGCGAGTTGGAACAGGCCAATCGGCATCTGCAAGAGCTTTATACCCTGCAGCAGGCCATTCTGGATCATGCCGGACACGCCATCATCGCCGTCGACCCCGGGGGGCTGATCACCGTCTTCAACCATGCCGCAGAAAGGATGCTGGGTTATGAAGCCGGGGAGATGATCGGGCGGCGCACTCCGGCCAGTTTTCATGATGCCCGGGAGATGCGCCTGCGGGCCGAAGCCCTCTCCGCCGAACTCGGCGAGACGATTCCCCCCGATCTGGAGGTCTTCACCGCCAAGGCCAAACGGAATTTGCCCAACGAGGCCGAATGGGTCTACGTTCGTCGGGACGGCAGCCGTTTTCCGGTGCTGTTGACCGTTTCGGTGCTGAGGGACCGCCAGGGCGAGATCACCGGCTATCTGGGGCTGTCGGTGGATATCAGCAAGCGCAAGGAGGACGAGGAGAAGTTGCGCCTTCTCAATCGCGAGCTGGAGCAGTTCTCCCGGCAGGCCACGGAGCTGGCCAGCCGCGCGGAAGCGGCCAGCCAGGCCAAGGGCCGGTTCCTGGCCACCATGAGCCACGAAATCCGCACCCCTTTGAACGCCATCATCGGCTTGAGTCAACTGGTACTGGAGACCGATCTCTCCCCACGGCAAAAGGACTATCTGCTCAAGGTTCACACCTCTTCGAAGGCGCTTCTGGGCATTCTCAACGACATTCTGGACTACTCCAAGATCGAGGCGGGCCACCTGACCCTGGAGAGCATCCCCTTCCGGGTGGAGGAGCCTCTGGAGCAGGTGGCCAATCTTTTCGGGGCGCGCATCGCCGAAAAGGGGCTGGAACTCTTCCTCGAAATCGCTCCGGATGTGCCACGTTCCATCCGGGGCGACCCTCTTCGTCTGACCCAGGTGCTGAACAATCTGGTGGGTAATGCCGTCAAGTTCACCGATGCGGGAGAGATTCATCTCAAGGTGACGCGACTGGAACAGCAGGCCGATCGCCTGCGACTGCGCATCGAGGTGCGCGATACCGGTTGCGGCCTCTCCCCGGAGCAGGAGGAGCGTCTGTTCCAGCCTTTCACCCAGGGGGACGGCTCCACCTCCCGACTGCACGGCGGCACCGGGTTGGGACTGGCCATCTGCCGCCATCTGGTGGAGGCCATGGGCGGGGAACTCCGGGTCTCCGGCACACCCGGTGAGGGGTCGGTGTTTTATTTCACTCTGGAAGCCGGCGTCGTGGTTGCGGAGAACGACACCGAAACCGCCGCACTGCAGGGACGCCGCGTCCTGGTGGTGGATGACCAGGAGACGGCGCGCCTCATTCTCTGCCAGCTTCTGGAATCGCACCATCTGAAAGCCGACAGCGCGGCCAGCGGCGAGGAGGCCCTGACCCGGCTGCTCGCCGACACGGCCCCCGCCTTCGATTTCCTGCTTGTCGACTGGCGTCTGCCGGGCATGAACGGGCTTGAACTGATCGGTCGGATCGGAGAAGCCGTCTCCCTCGGCAAGCTTGCCGCCCGTCCCGGTCTGCTGTTGATGACCGCTTTCGACAGGGAGCTGCTGCAATCGGAGTATCCCGCTCTGCCCGTCGACGCCTTCCTGACCAAGCCGGTCACCCCTTCGGCGTTGTTCGAAGCCTTGAGGAACCTGTCGGATCCGGAGAAGAGCCATCCGTTCAATCCTGCGGAGCAAAACGCCGCCCCGTCGGTCGATTTCCGGGGGCGGCGACTGCTGCTGGTGGAAGACAATCCCCTCAACCAACAGGTGGCGCGGGAGTTTCTGGAACGGCTGGGCTGGCGGGTGGAGGTGACCAATCATGGCGCGGAAGCCCTGGCCTGGCTGGAAGACAACACCTGCGACGCCGTCCTGATGGACATGCAGATGCCGGTGATGGACGGACTGGAGGCAACACGAAACTTGCGGAAACGGCCACAATGTCTGAAACTGCCGGTCATCGCCATGACCGCGGCGGTCCTGCCGGAAGATCGGCGTCTGTGTCAGGAAGCGGGCATGAACGATTTCGTGGCCAAGCCCATCGATCCGGAGGAGCTGGTGAGGGTACTCTCCACCTGGATCGGTGCTTCCGGCCCGGAACCGGCGGCCTCGGGCAGGGAACCCCTTCTGCCCCGTCACTTGCCGGGCTTCGATGCGGATAGGGCCTTGCGGCTGCTGGGACGGGACGAGGCGTTGCTGGTCCGGTTGCTGACGGTGTTTCGCGCCGAGCAGAACACGGTTGCCGAACGACTGGCGGCCTGGCTCGATCAGGGAGAGCGTCAACCGGCGCTGGCCCTGCTGCACGCGCTGAAGGGGCAGGCCGGCAATCTGGGACTCATGGCGCTCTCCCAGGCCGCCGCCGCGCTGGAGGCCGGACTCCGGGAGAACCGTGGGGATCTGCAGGTCTTCGTGACCACCCTCGGAGAGACCCTGAAGGCCCTCGACCTCTTCCTGCCGGTCATCTCGTCCCCGGTGACACCCTCTGCGGCGGATCCCGGTCGGATGGGGGCGCTGCTGACCCGGCTGGAACCCTATCTCAAGGAACAGGAACTGGTGCCGGAAGAGCTTATGCATACCTTGCGTCTTCTCGTCGCCGGCGTCGCTCCCCACCATCCCCTGGTCGGGTTGCAAAAGGCGCTGGACCGTTTCGACCACACCGGAGCCCTCTTCTTCCTGCAACAGGCCATGGCCCTGCCGTCGGAAGCCCCCCCCGCATGAATACCGACCTCTCCCCCGCACTGATCCTGCTGGTGGACGATCTGCCGGAGAACCTGCATGTTCTGGCCTCCGCTCTGCGCAATCAATATCGCATCAAAACCGCCACCTCCGGAGTGTCCGCTCTGGAACTGGCCACTCGTGAGGATACCCCCGATCTGATCCTGCTGGACGTGATGATGCCCGGCATGAACGGTCATCAGGTGCTGGAACGTCTGCGCGCCAATCCCCTCACCCGGGAGATTCCGGTGATCTTCGTCACCGCCGACGATTCGGAACGGAGCGAACTCTCCGGACTGATCCTCGGCGCGGACGACTATCTCACCAAACCCATCGTGTTGCCTCTTTTGCAGGCACGGGTGCGCAATCTGCTGTTGCGCCGCAAGTCGGAACAGGATCTGCGGCTGGCCGCTCAGGTCTTCGAAAATACCAGTGAAGGCATCGTCATCACCGACGGGAAAACCCGTATTCTGGAGGTCAACCGGGCCTACTGCGACATCACCGGCTTCAGCCGGGAGGAGATCCTCGGGGCCACCCCCAACGTCACCAAGTCGGAACGGCACGACCGCGCTTTTTACGACGCCATGTGGCAAACCCTGAGGGAGAAGGACCACTGGTCGGGGGAGATCTGGGATCGGCGCAAAAGCGGCGAGATCTTTCCCAAATGGCTCACCATCAACGCGGTGCGCAATCCCCGAGGTCAACTGAGCCATTACATCGGCATCTTTTCCGACATTTCGGTTCTCAAACAGACGGAGGAGAAGCTGCACCGTCTGGCTTTTTACGATCCCCTCACCGGCCTGCCCAACCGGGTGATGTTCCGTGACCGGCTGGAACAGGAGATCACCATCGTGCGCCGCTATCATCAGCGGGCCGCCATTCTCTTTCTGGATCTGGACCGTTTCAAGAACGTCAACGACACCCTGGGCCACGCCGCCGGGGACATCCTGCTGATGGAAGTGGCCCGTCGTCTCAAACACCAGGTGCGGGAAAACGATACCGTGGCCCGGCTGGCGGGAGACGAATTCATCCTGATCCTGCGGGATATCCGTGACGCCGAGGCGGCGGCCCGGGTGGCGGAAAACATCTGCCTCAGCCTGGCCCAGCCCTTCGACCTGCGAGGAGAAGAGGTATTCGTGGGGGCCAGCGTCGGCATCAGCCTGCTGCCGGATGACGGCACGGAGGCGGAAACCCTCACCAAACGGGCCGATGCGGCCATGTATCACGCCAAGGACGCCGGGCGGGGTCAATATCGTTTCTTCACCGAGGAGATGGACCGCCTCACCCGGGAACGGGTGGAGTTGGAAAACCATCTGCGCCACGCCCTGGAACGCCAGGAATTCCGGCTGCACTACCAACCCAAGGCGGAGGTGGGCAGCAACCGTCTTTTCGGGGCGGAAGCGCTGTTGCGATGGCATCATCCCCAGCGCGGTCTGGTGCCGCCGGCTCAGTTCATCCCTCTGGCGGAAGAGAACGGCCTCATCCTGCCCATCGGTTTGTGGGTGATCCGGGAGGTTTGCCGTCAGATCCGCATCTGGCGGGAGATGGGTCTGCCTCGCCTCACGGTGGCGGTCAACCTCTCGGCCAAACAGTTCCATCAGGAAAATCTGGCTCGCGTCATCGGCGACATCGTGGCGGAGGAAGGGATTTCCCCCTCGCTGATCGAACTGGAACTGACGGAAAGCACGGTGATGGACAAGTCCGAAAGCGCCACCGCCACCTTGCAGGCCCTGCACGATCAGGGCTTCACCCTGGCTATCGACGACTTCGGCACGGGCTACTCCTCCATGGCCTATCTGAAGCGTTTTCCGGTGGATACCCTCAAGATCGACCGCTCCTTCATCATGGTCATTCCCGGTATGCCCAACGATGCCGCCATTGCCCGGGCCATTATCCAACTGGCGCGCAGTCTGGGGCTGGAAGTCGTGGCCGAAGGAGTGGAAACCCCGGAACAGCGGGAGTTTCTGCAACAGGAGGGTTGTGAATTCCTGCAAGGGTTCTGGTTGAGTCGTCCCTTGGAGCCGGAGGCGTTTGCCGCGTTTCTGAAAACCCATATCGCCAACGCGAAGGATTGAGTAACTATTCAGACCCCTGTACAGCGCGGCATGACTGTAGCCAAAGGAAAAGTCCCAGGGGTGCCCCCTGGACCCCAGGGAGTGTGGGTACGTCAACGGCGGAAAGAAAAGTCCCAGGGGTACCCCCTGGACCCCAGGGAGTGTGGGTACGTCAACGGCGGAAAGAAAAGTCCCAGGGGTGCCCCCTGGACCCC
>JADGAQ010000146.1 GCA_015231925.1 Magnetococcales bacterium | reverse complement strand
CGCCGCCTCCTCGTACTCCCGCCGCTCCGCCGCCCCCCGAAGGAAGGGCCGCCCACCCGGCTCATCCGTTTCTCCCTGGCCCCCAACGCCCTGCTCCACGGAACCAACCCCCTCATTCTGCTGCGCGAACTCCTGGAACTCGGGACCGGCAGCGTCCGGGCCGACGCCTCCGCCGTACCCCCGTTGGATGAGATCGATGCGGAGCGAAGTCTCCTCACCTGGGAGGTCACCCTGACCTCCGACGCCAGCAACGACGAGATCGAGGGCATCTTCCTCTTCGTTCGCCAGGGCATGGAACTCTCCATCACCCCGGTGGAGGCGGCCACACCGCCTGCCGCCCTCGCGCCGCCGGAGCCGCGCCATGCGGAGGCCATCCCCACACCCGCGCCCGAGCCCGCCACCGCGCCGCCTCCCGCGGTTCGTGAAGAAAACCGCACAACTCCGTCATCCGACCGGGAAGCCCCCGCCGCCTCGTTGCGCCCCACCGCCGACAGCGCCATCAAGGTCAGCGCCGATCGCATCGACAACCTGATGAATCAGGTAGGCGAACTCGTCATCACCCAATCGCGCCTCAAGCAGTTCGCCCACTCCGAGGAAGAGCTTTCCCGCGCCACGCTGCACGCCATCACCGAGGAGATGGGACGCCTGGTCTCCGAACTGCGCGACACTACCATGAGCATCCGCATGGTGCCCATCGGCTCCCTCTTCGGCCGTTTCCGCCGCCTGGTGCGCGATCTCTCCCGGGAAATGGGCAAACAGGTCGAACTCGTCACCCACGGCGAGGAGACCGAACTCGATAAAACCATGGTCGAAAACCTCAACGATCCGTTGATCCACCTGATCCGCAACGCCATCGACCACGGTCTCGAATCCCCCGAGGAGCGCCGCGCCGCCGGGAAACCCGAACAGGGAACCCTGATCCTCGCCGCCGACCACTTCGGCGGACAGGTCCACATCACCGTCTCGGACGACGGCCGGGGCATGAACCGCAGCTACATCCGCACCAAGGCCGAAGAGCGCGGTCTACTCGCCCCGGGCAGCGATATCCCCGATGCCGAACTCCTGGCCATGATCTTCCAACCCGGCTTCTCCACCGCCCCTCAGGTGACCAGCCTCTCCGGACGCGGCGTCGGCATGGATGTGGTCAAAAAAAACATCGACGCCCTGCGCGGCGTCATCGACCTCTGGAGCGCCCCCGGCGAGGGCAGCGACATCGTGCTGCGCCTGCCGCTGACCCTCGCCATCATCGACGGACTCCTGGTCCAGGTCGATGCGGGTCGTTTCATCATCCCCCTCTCCGCCGTGGACGCCATCGTCGAACGCGACGAGAGCGAACCCGAAACCTCCGAAGGCAACCGCTTCCTCTACATCCGCGACGAATTGGTGCCTTATCTTCAGCTTCGGGAACTCTTTTCCATCCCCGGGGAAGCGCCCCTCCGCGAAAAGGTGGTCATCGTTCTCATGGGCGAACGTCGGGTCGGCCTGGTGGTCGATCGCATCCTCGGGGATCATCAGACGGTGATCAAATCGCTCTCCCGGCTCCATGCCGACATCCACTGCTTCTCCGGGGCCACCATCCTCGGCGACGGCTCCGTGGCGCTGATTCTCGACATCGGCCATCTCGTCGATCTGGGGCAGCATTACGAGGAGGGTTTGCGCCTTTCCAGGGGGTACGCGGCATGAACCTCTTCGAAGACGGCAACCGGGGGCTCACCTTCGGACTGGCGGGGGATCTCTTCGCCATCCCGGTCAGCCTGGTGCGCGACATTCTCGACACGCAGCCCGTCACCGACGTCCCCACGGCGCGACCCTTCGTCCGGGGTCTGATCAACGTGCGCGGGCGCGTGGTGCCTCTGGTCGATCTGCGCATCAAGTTCGGGCTGCCCGTGGGGGAAACCACCGGCGACACCCGGTTCGTGGTCATCGAAACCCCCGTCGACGGCGAGCGCACCACTCTGGCCCTGCGCGCCGACAAGGTCTTCGAAGTGTGCGACATCACCACCATCGCCGCCGAGGAGGCCCCGCGCATCGGCTTGCGCTATCCGCCCGGTCTGGTGCGCGCCATTGGCCGCCACAACCACCGTTTCGTGATCATTCTCGATCTGGACCGCGTCTTCGCAACCCTCGAAACGCCCACTCCATGACCCGCCATGGGAAAGGATTCATCGACATGCGTCTGCCGATCAAGGTCAAACTGGGATTGATGCTGGCCTTCATGCTGCTGCTCACCGGGGCCATCGCCTGGACCGGCATCGACCGGCTCGAAAAGCTCAAGGAGGCCACCAACACCCTGGTCCGGGTCAAACTGGCCCTGCGCGGTTTCAGCAACCAGATCCTGGTGCGGATCAACATCTATTCGCGGCTGGAGCGGGATATCATCATCGCCGAAACGGTCGAGGCCAAAAACCGCTTCATCACCCAGTTGAACGCCACCGGCGCGGAGATTGACGGCATCCTCCGACAGATGCAGCCGCTCCTCAACGAGACCATGCGCCCCCAGTTCGACGCCTTCAGCTCGGCATGGAGAAAGTACCAGGAGATCTCCGACCGGGTGCAGAAGCTGACCCTGCAAAACAACTCCGTCAAAGCCCGAAACCTCTCCATGGGCGAAGCTCGCAAGGCTGCTGACGCCCTCATGGAAATCTTTTCGACGATCATCTCCCGCGCCTCCGACAGCAAGGACGCCGCCACCATTCGCGCCTCCCAGACAGCCAGCCGCATCCAGGCGGATGTCCTCATGATCCATCGCGCCGAAAAGAACATCATCCTCCTGGAATCCGACAACGATATCGCCAAGCAAACCCGCGACGTGGAAATCTGGCGCGAAAACATCCGCCAGCTCTCCCAGGAGCTGCGCTCCCTGCTCACTGGGGAAAACGGTCGCCTCTACGATACCTTCATCGACAATTACCGGAAGTTCGACGCCATCGCCGAGCAGGTGCGCACCCTCGGCGCCCTCAATACCGACAGCAAGGCCTACGCCATGCTCACCGGGGAGAGTCAGGAGAACCTGGCCATCGCAATCAACCAGCTCAACGAGATGGTCGCTCTGGTCACGCGGGATGCCAGCCTCACCGAAACCGCAAGCGAGGAGACCTACCAATCCGCCCGGCAGCTGATGATTCTGCTGCTGATCGGTACACTGCTGCTGGCCATCATCGTGGGCGGCGTGATCGCCCACCGCATCGGGGTCAATTTGCAACAGGCTCTCGACCTGGCCAACGCCGTGGCCAAGGGCGACCTCTCGACCACGGTGACGGCCACCAGCAACGACGAACTGCGGGATCTGATCAACGCCCTCGACAACATGGCTCTCAATCTGCGCAATACCGCCGCGCTGGCGGGAGAGATCGCCAAGGGCAACCTGACGCTCCAACCCAAACCCCTCTCCGACAAGGACTCCATGGGTCTGGCGCTGGAGCGGATGGTGGAACGTCTGCGTCAGGTGGTGCGGGAGGCTCTCGACGCCTCGGAGTCGGTTTCGGCGAGCAGCCAGCAGATGGCCGCCAGCAGCGAGCAGATGAGCCAGGGCGCCACGGAGCAGGCCACCGCCGCCGAGGAGGCCTCCGCCTCGATGGAAGAGATGGCCTCCAATATCAAACAGAATGCCGCCAACGCCAATCAGACGGAGCGCATCGCCAACCAGTCGGCCCGCGACGCCCAGCAGAGCGGTGAGGCGGTCTCCCACGCGGTGCAGGCGATGCAAACCATCGCCGAGAAAATCACCATCGTCCAGGAGATTGCCCGGCAGACCGATCTGCTGGCTTTGAACGCCGCCGTGGAGGCGGCCCGGGCCGGCGAACACGGCAAGGGCTTCGCGGTGGTGGCCAGCGAGGTACGCAAGCTCGCCGAGCGCAGCCAGACCGCCGCCGCCGAAATCGGCTCCCTCTCCGCCAACACCCTCAAAGCGGCCCAAACCGCCGGGGAGATGCTCTCCCGCCTGGTGCCCGACATTCGCAAGACGGCGGAACTCGTCGAGGAGATCTCCGCCGCCTGTCGCGAGCAGGATCTCGGAGCCAGCCAGATCAACACCGCCATCCAGCAGCTCGATCAGGTGATCCAGCAGAATGCCGCCGCCTCCGAAGAGATGTCCGGCTCCGCCGAAGAGCTTTCCTATCAGGCGGAACGGCTGGAACAGACCATCTCCTACTTCCAGCTCGACAACCGGGAGATCTCCCGCAACGCCCCCTCGGGGACGGCAAACCGGAAACGCCCCCGCACCTCCGTCGGACAGGGCCGCAATCGCGCCAACAAACCGCTCATCGGCCATATGTCGGCCAACACCTCCGAGCGCACCGTGGTTGCCAGCGGACCCAAACCCAAGGGCAAGGGCTTCGCCCTCAATCTCGGTCCCGAGGAGGGGCTCTCGGCCCCGACACGGGAGCGATCGGATGAGGACGCCGAGTACGACCAGTTCTGAGGTCCCATGAGAAACACCCCGGGCAGAAGACCCCAAGTCAAAAGCGTGGCTCGCACGGTGCAAAGCGTCGTCACCCTGGGCATTGCCGACGATCTCTTCGCCGTCGATGTGATCCATGTGCGCGAGATTCTCGACTTCCAGCCGGTGGCGCGCTTGCCCCACGCCCCCGGTGCCCTTCTCGGCATGATCGACGTGCGTGGCCAGACGGTGCCGGTGATCGATCTGCGCCGCAAGCTGGGCTACCCGGATGCCGTCATCACCGAGCGCAGCCGCATCTTGGTACTGGAGGTGACGGTTGGCGCTCGCCCTCTGGTATTGGGGCTGCTTTGTGACGTGGTCTTCGAGGTGGCCGAGTTCGATCTCTCCACCCTGGAAAAACCTCCCGAAACCGGTTTTTCCTGGAACGCCGCTTATCTTCGCGGCGTCGGTCGCCGCCACGGGCGTTTTGTTCTCCTCTTCGATCTGGAACGGCTTTTCGCGGGTGACGAGGCCCTGCCCATGACCGGAGCGGAAACATGAAGCTCCCCTCCTCCGGCGAGCCCTTCCGTATCGTGGTCATCGACGACAGCCGCAGCGTGCTGACCCTGCTGACGCAACTGGTCTCCACCGTCGAGGGCTGCGAGGGCATACCCTTTCTCGACCCTCTCGAAGCCCTGGACTGGAATCGCCACAACGAGGCCGATCTGATCATCGTCGATTACATCATGCCCCGGATGAACGGGCTCGCCTTCGTAGAGGCCTTCCGCCAGCTGGAGGCCCGCGGCGACATCCCCATCGTCATGGTGACCGGTTCCGACGATCAGGCCGTGCGCTATATGGCCCTGCAGGAAGGAACCACCGACTTCGTCAACAAGCCCATCGACAACGTCGAGTTCGTCACCCGGCTGCGCAATCTCCTGGTGATGCGGCAGCATTTCAAGGAGGCGCGGGAGCGCGCCGACATCCTGCGCAAAGCCAAGGAGGAGGTCGATCTGGCCTTCGGCCAGTTGCGCCTGGCCCACGACGAACTGGCGCTGACCCGGGACAATCTCGCCGAAGCCCTCGGCATCATCGAGGGCAGCATCGAATACGCCAGTCGCATCCAGCGTTCCCTGCTGGCCGACGAATCCACCCTCAACCAACACTTCGCCGACTGGTTCATCCTCTGGGAGCCACGGGATGTCGTCGGCGGGGACATCTACTGGTGCTGCCGCTGGGGCGAGGGCATCCTGCTGGCCCTGGGCGACTGCACCGGCCACGGCGTTCCGGGAGCCTTCATGACCCTCATCGCCACCGGCGCTTTCGAACGGGCGCGGAGCGAAATCAACCCCGGCAACCTGGGCGGCCTGCTGGCCCGCATGCATCAACTGGTGCAGATCACCACCAAACAGAATTCATCCCTCGGTGAATCGGACGATGGCATGGAACTCGGGCTGTGTTATCTTGTGCCGGAAGCCCCCTCCCTGCGATACACCGGAGCGCGTTTTTCCCTGTTCACGTGTACTCCGGGAGAAGCCCCGGTGGAGATCAAAGGAGAGCGGCGCGGTATCGGTTATCGCAAGGTGCCCTTCGATCAGTGTTACGCCGAGGTGGAGGTGCCCTTGCGCCAGGGCATGCGCTTTTACCTGAGCAGCGACGGTCTCATCGATCAGGTGGGGGATCCGTCGCGGCGCGGGTTCGGCAAAAACCGTTTCCTGTCCCTGATCGACGGCTTCGGCGCCACGCCGATGAGCCTGCAGAAAGAAGCTCTGAGAGAGGCCCTGCGCGATCATCAGGGAGCGGAGATGCGCCGCGATGACGTTTCCGTGGTGGGATTTCGTCTGAGGGAGGCCGGAACATGAGCCGGAACACAAGCCGAAACATGCTGCCGGCCATCCGGGAAGCCTTACTTCGGGAAGGGGCCATCACCTGTTATCAGGGCTATCTGACCGAGGAGTTGCTGCACGCCCTGGCCCAGACCCTGCGCACCGCCCTGGCCCTCGAAGAGAGCCCGGCCAACGAGAGCCGCACCCTCTTCACCCTCTTCGTGGAGCAGGCGCAAAACATCGTGCGCTATTCGGCGGCAAGCCTCTCCGGCTGCATCGACGGGGAGCTGCACGAATTACGCCAGGGAATGCTGCTCTTCGGTCGCCGCGAAGGACGGCCCTATCTGGCCTGCGGCAATGCCGTGGCCAGACCCGATGCCGCCCGACTCGAAGCCTCCCTGGCCCGACTGCATTCCCTGGACGCCCCCGCCCTCAAGATGCTGCACAAGCAGATTCTCAAGGAGGGACCGCCTCCCGGCAGCAAGGGGGCGGGAGTCGGTTTCATCGATATCGCCCGACTCGCCTCCGGGGGATTCGACTTTCAGTTCCTCGACATGGATGAAAACCATGTCTTTTTCGTGTTGACCGCCTGTTTTTGATTCTCTTCCGCCCTGGAGCCCTCGAACCATGGAAGCCATCCACCTCGAAGCCACCAAACGCACCCCCGGCATCGCTTTCGATTTCGATGCCAACCGCTTCGCCATCTCCGGAGAATCTTATCCCGAGGATGTCAACAAGTTCTTCGCACCCCTGGTACAGAACCTGGAACAACACATGGAACGCCTTGAAGGGGCCACGGTCTCCTTTCGGTTCGACCTGATCTATTTCAACTCCACCACGGCCAAAATCCTCATGGGCCTTTTCGAAACGCTGGATCGCTGTGCCGCCGCCGGCAACCAGGTCAACATCACCTGGGCCTATGCTGCCGACGATTCCAACATGCAAGAACTGGGAGAGGAGTTCTCCGAAGATCTGGAACACGCCCGCTTTGACATGATGAAAAAAGAGTAAGACTTTATTTTGGGGGCATTACCCAACACAGAACAACGCCATTCGGTAGAGAGCATAGCGCAATGAGCCAGGATTTCGATGCCTTCCGGGATGAAACGGCAGTACTGACCCGAGCCGAAGAACTGCTTGCCGTCCCCGGCGCCGAAGTCGGGCGCGACGCCTTCGAGGCCCTGGCCAAGAGCTATCGCAAGCTGCTCAAACTGTCGCAGCGCCTGACCCGGCTGAGTGACCGCAGCGAAGAGCGGGTCAAGGAGGCTCACGACCGCATCCAGGAACAGCAAAAGGAGCTGGAAGAAGCCCATCACCTCCTGGAACGCCATGCCGACGCACTGGAGGAGCGGGTGCGGATTCGCACCCACGACCTGCAGATTGCCGAGCAGAAGCTGGCCCGCCTGGTGGACAACGGCATCCAGTTGGGACAGGAGCGCGACCGCAACAAACTGTTGCGCACCATTCTCTTCGGAGCCCGTGACCTCACCCCCTCCAGCGCCGCAACCCTCTTTCTGAAAACGGAACGGAACACCCTGAGCTTCGCCATGCGTACCCTCGAAGGGGATCTCCCCGCCTTCGAGATTCCGATGATCGACCCGCAAACCGGCCAGCCCAACAACCATTATATGGTCGTCCACTCCGCACTCCACAACGAGACCATCGTGGTGGACGACGTCTATGCGGAAACCCGCTTCGATTTGTCGGGCACCAAGAAATTCAGCGAGGAGTCGGGCTTTCGCACCGTTTCAATGCTCACCGTGCCCCTCTCCCCACGGGAAGGGAATGTCATCGGGCTGCTGCAACTGCTCAACGCCATCAATCCCGAAACCGGAGAGATCATCCCCTTTCCCAAGAAGGTGGTTCGCTTCGTGGAGGCGCTGGCGGCCCAATCGGCGGTGGCCCTGGAAAATCACAATCTGGTGGAAGCCCAGAAGGTGCTGATGGAGTCGCTGATCAAGCTGATCGCGGGAGCCATCGACGCCAAAAGCCCCTACACCGGCGGCCATTGCGAGCGCGTCCCGGAGCTGGCGGTGATGCTGGCGCAGGAGGCGGCGAAGGTGACGGAGGGGCCATTGGCCGATTTTGCCTTCGTCAACGACGACGAATGGCGCGAATTCCGCATCGGGGCTTGGCTTCACGACTGCGGCAAAGTCGTCACCCCGGAATTCGTGGTGGACAAAGCCACCAAGCTGGAAACCATCCACAACCGCATTCACGAAGTGCGCATGCGCTTCGAGGTGTTGTGGCGTGATGCCCGGATCGCTTGCCTCGAAGCCATCGCCTGCGGGGAGGATGAGGCGCAGGCCAAAGCCGCGCTGGAGGCGCGCCTCCAGGAACTGACGGCGGATTATGCCTTCGTCGCCGAGTGCAACATCGGCGGGGAGTTCATGGATCCGGGCCGCATGGAACGGTTGCGTCGTATCGCCGCCCAGACATGGCAACGCCATTTCGACGATCGCCTCGGTCTTTCTCACGAGGAGCTGAAACGTTATCAAGGCATGCCCGTTGCCGAACTGCCGGCAGACGAGCCCCTTCTCTCCGACAAGCCCTGTCACCTCATCGCCAGGGAGCGGATCACCCATCTCGATCCGACCAAGGGCTTCCGGATGCAGGTTCCCGAGAATCTCTATAATCAGGGGGAGATGTACAATCTCTCCATCGCACGCGGCACCCTCACCGAGGAAGAACGCTTCAAGATCAACGAACACACCATCCAGACCATCCATATGCTGGAGAGTCTGCCCCTGCCTCAGGGCATGCAGCGCATCCCCGAATATGCCGGCTCCCATCACGAAACCCTCATCGGCACCGGGTATCCCCGCAAGCTCGACGCCTCGCAGTTGTCGATCCCCTCCCGCATCATGGCCATCGCCGACATCTTCGAAGCCCTCACCGCCTGCGACCGGCCTTACAAAAAACCGAAAACCCTTTCCGAAGCGGTGAAGATTCTCTCCTTTTTCAAGAAGGACAAACACATCGATGCCGATCTCTTCGATCTCTTCCTGACCTCGGGGGTTTTCCGAAAATATGGGGAAATCTACTTGAAACCGGAACAGCTCGACGCGGTGGATGTGGCACATTTCATCGGCGCAAGGCCTCTGCCCGACCTCGGGGGGTGATAAACCGCGTGGCTGATAATCTAGCCAGGAAAGAGGCAACCGTGATAGAGTTCGGGGATCGTTTCTCGCAACCTCGGCCTGTCGCGGTTTGATGGGGGTCGCCAATTTGACAATGTCCGGAGAAGAGGTGAAGGTCGCGGCAAAACCCGCAGCCAATGCGTTGCTGGGCCTCGTGGCGCTGCTCATCGGTCTGTTGCTCTCTCTGATCGTTCTCGAAGCCGGCGTTCGCATCGCCTTTCATCGCGGCATGAACTTCGACATCGAAATGTGGAAGTATGCCCGCGAGATCAAGCGAATCGCCGGGGTCGAAGCCATCGGACACGAACATACCCCCGGCTCACGGGCCTTTCTCATGGGTGTCGAGGTGGTCATCAATGACAAAAAGCTGCGCGACGTGGCGATGGACTATGCACCACCTCCCGGAGAGCGTCGCATTCTGATGCTGGGGGATTCGCTGACCTTCGGCTGGGGCGTCGCCGAGGAGCTGACCACCTCCACCCTGCTGGAAAACCTCCTCAATGACGATCCGAAGCGGGGTGCGAACCGGTTTCAGGTGATCAATACGGGGGTTGGCAACTACAACACCGCCATGGAGGTGGCCTACTTCCTTCACGAAGGCTATCGATACAAGCCCGAACTGGTGGTGTTGAACCATTTCATCAACGATGCCGAGCCGACTCCCCGGCGGCGGCAGAGTGTGCTTCTCGATCACTTCCAGGCAGCGGTCTTTCTGGCGGGGCGGTTCGATCTCCTCAAGCGGAACTACTTCGGCGGCGGCAACTGGGCCAGCTACTACCGTGATCTCTACCGCCCCGATGCACCGGGCCTGAAACAGGCCGAGGAGAGTTTGCTACGACTGGGGGAACGCTGTCGGCAACTGGCCATTCCGCTGATGATCGTTCACTCCCCGGAACTTCATGAGTTGCAACCCTACCGCTTTCCGGAGGCGCGGCAGTGGCTGGCCTCGCAAGCCGGGGCGCTGGGGGCGACTTTCGTCGATCTTCTTCCGGCGGTGGAGAAGGAGAAAGCCGAATCGCTTTGGGTCACTCCGGGCGACGCTCATCCCAACGGACGGGCCAATCGTCTTTACGCCCGGGTTCTTTTCGAGGCGGTAACGCCGTATTTTTTTAAAATGTTTTGACTTTCAATATGTTATTCTTTAAGTATCAAAAAAAAGAAAATGTTTTATCCTTTGACTTTATATAGATAATTCATCAAGACTGTTCCAGTCCAAGCTGCTTCAAGATTTTATTGTTGGCTCAAAAAATAAAAAAGTATTATGTATTTTGACTTTGTAACTATTCAGACCCCTGCACGGTGCAGCATGATCGTGTCAACGGCGAAAGGAAAAGTCCCAGGGCGCTGC
>JADGAQ010000145.1 GCA_015231925.1 Magnetococcales bacterium | reverse complement strand
GGGGTGATCTTGAGCCCGAAGCCGGTCAAGTCGGAATCGAACAGGAAGGAATCCTTGTCTCCTGGTTGCGCTGCATCAACGGTTCGTTTGGTCAGCTTGATTGCCATGGTCTCCCCCTGTCGATTTTGGGTACTAGCCAAAATCCAGTACCCACATAGTACCCACTTGGAGAGAAAATAGCGGAAACAGCCGGAAACGTCAAGAGGCTAACTGACTGATTTTATATGGCAACATCTTGTAGGCGGAAACAGGAAAAAACGCACTCCTTAGGATTCCTAATCCGTAGGTCGGAGGTTCAAATCCTCTCGGGGGTACCAGTAAAATCCATATCAGCTAGCCTTTCGCCCATCCGGCTTTCGTATCGATATCTGCATAGTACCCATCCGGGGTAAACACGCCGCCTCCAATACTCAACCGATCGGCCCCGGCAAGGGGTGATTCCCTTGTCTTGCTCCCCCAGATGGGAGCGTCTCCACATGATGGGAATGCCTCCGGATACCGCCGCGGAGGGTACCTCTGCCACCTCCGCCACCGGGGGGATCACCACCCGGCCCTTCGCCTTCCAAGATTCCCGATCATCGGGACTCCGGGCAAACCGTTCAATTTCCCGGAAAGGATGCCTCGAATCCTGCCCCTTGGAGCCTCCAGGATCGAAAATCGGTCTTGTCCGGTAATTCCATTTCTGTTTCATTCGTTCATTAATACGGGGGTCCGGGGGCGATTATCGCCCCCGGCGGAGGTTTGGAGGCGGAGCCTCCAAGGTTCTGTTTTTGGTTTTCTCTTGTTCTTTTATTCCCCTGGAAGGCTCCCCTTCCAGGGGAATAAAAGAACAAAAATAAGTCAAAGACAACACATTGGGGACTCCGTCCCCAAACCCCTGCTGGGGACCATGATGGTCCCCAGACCCCTGCAATAATGCAAAAATGAAACAGAAACGGAATAATCCGGCTTCCTGGAAAGGGTGCTTTGCAAAAGGCAGCATCACCGGGACAAACAGAGAATCCTGGGGCGCAATGGACGGTTACAAAGTAGTCATTGCAATTTGGCGATTTTCATAGTACTTTTTAAGAGGTGCAAATTTATATAATTGTTTAACGATAAGGTTTAAACTCTAAACTGGAGTGATGCAGACATGGGTAATCCGGACAATAAAATAAAAGAAACTCAATATGAAACAATCAAAGTGATGAATTATGCGCAAGGAAAAGTAAGAATGCGCTTAATGGGTTTTTCTGACACGGAACGTGACGATAAAGGCCAACCGATTCTAGAAGAGCAACAGCATGTAATAATGCCAATTCAAGGATTCTTAGAATCTTTTGGAGTCATGCAAGATTTATTCAATAAGTTGCTAGAAGCGGGAATCCTTAAGCGTAATCCCCCTAAAGCTGAAGGTGATCAAGAGAACACCCAATCGGTCCCCGTGAGCGAGCCGGAGTCACACCCGCATCCGAATACACATGGTGCCAACCTGCAAGACCCGGAAAACAATACAAAACAAAAATCACACGATAACAATGATGAAAATTTTGGCGTACTCAAACGTATCTTTCAGAAGGGAACAAGGAACAAAAGTAAGCGATGATTCCGCAGAATTCACCCACTGTTCCTGAACGGCTTTGAGAGTACCGTACCTCCCCCTTTCCGGCTCTGGAAACGGGAAAAGAGCCGGATCGCGCAAAAGCGTCGTGGTCGATTCAACCTGCAGGATGGACTGAAGGGTCACTTGACCAAATGGACGAAAATCCATGCAGCGGAAGACCGCCACACTTACATTTCAATATACCGTTTCAATAGGTCAGGTCTGCTGAAGAAGACCCTGTTCGTGCCGCTTGCCGGAATGCCGTCTCCGATACGCACGATCCTTCACGGAAAAGGTCCGATTGGTCTTACTCCTCCTTCGTGATATCCTGGCCTCTTCATCAACATCGGTCTCCAGGGTCACGGCAAGCATGTCACCTTCCCGCCACCTGCAACTTTTTCTCATTCTTCTCGGTTTGCTCCTTCGGCAACCGGCCCTGGCTGCTCCCAGTTTCGAGGAGGGGATGGCCGGTCTGTTGCTGGATGACTACGCCCAGGCCCTGGAAAACCTGCGCCCTCTGGCAGAAGCCGGGCTTCCGGCGGCCCAATCCAATCTGGGGGTTCTCTACAGCAAAGGACAGGGAGTGCCGCGAGACGATCAGGAAGCCTTCAACTGGTTTCTGCGCGCCGCCGAACAGGGGCACGCCCCGGCCCAGTTCAATCTGGGCGTCCTCTTCGCCGAAGGACGGGGTCGCGAGGCCGACCTGAGCAAAGCCCGCTACTGGTTCGAACAAGCCGCCATACAAGACCACATGGAGGCTCAGTTCAATTTGGGCATTCTTAACAATCAAGGTATTGGCGGCAACCGGGACCTGGACTCCGCGGTGAAATGGTTTCGAGCCGCCGCCGCGCAGAATCATCGTGGCGCCCAATCCAACCTGGGACTGTTCTATATTCAGGGAGAAGGCGTGGCCCAGGACTTCGCTCAAGGGCTGCACTGGACCCGACTGGCCGCCAACCAGGATCATGCCCCGGCGCAGCTCAACCTGGGCATTCTCTACGTCAAAGGCGCCGGATCCGTGCTGCCTCCCGACCTCATCCAGGCCCATCACTGGATCCATCTGGCAGCCCGGCAGGGTCTCCCCGGCGCTCGGGAAGCGCGGGAAAAAATTGCGGCCCATCTCAGCCCCGATCAACTGGCTGAATCTCAACATCTGACCGACGCCTTCAAACCCACGCCGGCCGGTGCAACCGAGCTGATGTCACCAAACGCCGATACCACCCGTCCGAGGAGAGCCTCGCCACAACCGCCCGAAAAAGCCGTTCACGCCGTAACCCCTCAAGAACCGGTACGCACTGCGGAAAACAGGCAACAGCGCATCCGGAAACTGCTGGAGGCGGCGCAACTCAACATCGAACGCTCCCGGCTGGCTTCGCCCGAAGGAGGCAACAACGCTTTTGAACAATATCGGGAAATTTTGCGGCTGGATCCGAACAATCAACAAGCCAGGGCGGGACTGGCCAAAGTGGCGGCCAAATACGATGAACTGGCGCAGAAAGAACGCGGCAACAAGGGGGTGGCAAACGCTTTCAAGGAGCAGGCTCAGCGGGTACGGGCGGAGTTGAAACGCCACGCTTCCAGATAGTCCGGGGCGTCACTCCGACCCCATATGGGTCAATTGGACATTCATCTCGTCCATCACCTGGATCAGGCGTCCAATCAACTGATCCTTGAAGAATTCCTGTTCCTCCGGCGAAAGGGAGAGGCTCTCCTGACCGGCGGCCTTGTTGACCAGGTCGTCGAAATCCCCCTCTTCCGAGAGCAGCGGGGTCTGGCCGGTGACATGGGTGATGCGTTCGTTCATGTCGTTGAGGCGACCGGCCATCTGGGCGATGATTCGGGATTTGAGCTGGTTGCGCAAGGAAACGGACAGTTTCGGCAACACCTCCCGATCCAGACACATGACCAGGGCGGGATTGTCCTGCGCCCGCTCAACCAGCGGCATGCCCAGAATCTCCTCCAGCAAAGTGCGCAAGGCGGTGTCCCGAGGCAATTCCGGCGCGTGAACGATCACGTTGGAAATACGGGGCCGGTCGGTCAGAAACGAAACCTCGCCGAAACACTCACCGGTCTGCAACTGGGCCAGAGGCATGGAACTGCCGCTCTTGACCACACTGGCCTGGCCGGAGAGGAGGATGAAAAAGCTCTTTTCCTTGGCATCCTGCTGCCGGATCAGGAACTCTCCCATGCGGTAGCTGAGGAGGCGTACCCCCTGCCCCAGAAAATTCAGCAGTTCTTTCCGCTCACGCTCGGGAACCTCCTGAAAAAAGGACAACGAGGCCAGCAGCTGCAGAAGATGGGAAGAGGATACTGCCTGGAGTTCGTGCATGGTTCGCTCATGTCTCATCCGGGATTGCCGCACATCATCCCGTTTTAACAGATTATGTCGTGAAAAACCAGTCGTTGCAGCAAGCTCTTTGCAGGGGGGGCAAGAGGCCCGGGTAGACAAAGGTGCCAGTGGACTGGTATACGAAACCCCAATTCGTGGCTCTTGCAAGGATTAACCGCCGTGGGTAATGGCTCACCCTTTCATACCTCACTCCTGGCCCCGTGCGTCTGGTGTGTCCGTCTGCACAATCCCAATCGGCTGCGGGAACGCTCCGACGAGGCGGGTTGGCGCGATTTGCTGAGCCAATATTATCAAACCACGACAGAGATCGTGCATCGACACCGGGGCGAGGTGATCAAACTGGCCGGTCCCGGTCTCATTGCCCTGTTCGAACCTTCTCCCGCGCCGTTGCAGGCAGCGCTGGAGCTGCAACACACCCTTTCGCGACAGGCGCTGCCCCTGCGCATCGCCATGGCTGCCGGCCCGTTGCATCTTTTGGAACTCTCGCCTCATCTGAAGGAATACCTGGGTCTGACTCTCGATCTGGCCGCCCGACTCTGCGACCGGGCACGGGGCAACGCCATCCTGCTGGAAGAGTCGATGTGGCATGCGGCCCAAACCTGGCTGGTCCAACACGGAGCGGAATGGTTCTCCGACGCACGATTGAACCACTGTCTGCAAAGCCTGCCCCCCACGCTGCTGCCGGGTTCTCCCCACCCGGTCTCCCTGATGGCCCTGGTTTGGCGCGAAAATGCGGACTATCTGACCTCCCATCCACTGGACGGGCCCGTTCCCACTCAACCACTGCTCCCGGTTCCGGAAACATCTCCGATGCCAAGCGAAAAGAATCGCTACTTCGGGAGGGTCTCCGCCTTCAAAAAAGAGCGCGGTTTCGGTTTTATTGAATATTCCGGAAACGATAGCGATTACAACGAGATTTATGTCCACATGACATTTGTTGTAAATCAGACGCCTCTACACGAACACGACCAGGTCTACTTCGCCATCAAACCGGGCAAAGGGGGACGCCCTCAGGCCTGCTCGGTGCTGGTCATGGGCAGTCGTCTGCAGGGCCGCATCACCAATCTGCACGCCGACGGCTCCGGCGACATCACTATTCGGGACCATGACGGACAAGCGATTTCGCTGCATTTCACCAGCCATGAAAACCGGGAATGCCGCTTCACCCTGGACGAAGTGGTGGAGTTCACCGTCAATTCCGGCTCCGACGAGGAGGGCTTGACGGCAACCTTCCTCCGACCCTTCATCGGGGATCAACAAAGTGTCGGTCCGGGAGACAATCTGATCATCGGCAGCCTGGAACGGGCCACGGTGACGGTCTTTTTTCCGGAAAAGGGTTACGGTTTCGCCAAATGCCGTCGCAACAACGTCTATTTGCACATTTCGGAGATGGATCAACTGGAACCGCTGCCCCAACCCGGAGACGAGGTGCAGTTTCAGGTATCGCCCGGCCGGGACGGCACCTACCGGGCCAACAACATCATCCTGTCGTCCCACCGGGAGGAGAACATCACTCCCTCCAGCGATTGATCAATCCCGCCGCGAAACCGGCGCCGAAACCGTTATCGATGTTGACCACCGAAACATTGGAAGCGCAACTGTTGAGCATGGCCAACAGAGCCGACAAACCGCCGAAGGAGGCGCCATAGCCCTGGGAGGTCGGCACGGCGATGACCGGACGACGCACCAGCCCTCCCACCACCGACGGCAGGGCCCCTTCCATGCCCGCCACCACCACGAAGACCCGTCCCCGTTCCAGCAGCTCTTCCGCTTCGAGCAGGCGATGCAGCCCGGCCACGCCCGCGTCGAAATGGGTCACAACCCGCGCCCCGAACATGCGCGCCGTCAATACCGCCTCCGCCGCCACCGGCACATCGGCGGTCCCCGCGCACAGCACCACCACCAATCCCTCGTCGTCGGCCGTCTCTTGACGATAGAGGGCCCTGGCCAAAGGATCGTAGGCCAGCACCGGGAAGCGTTTGCGAAGCCGGTTGGCCCGTTTCGCAACCACCCGGGTGATCAGAAGATTGCCCTCATGCTCCAAGGCGTGTTCGATGATCTTTTCCAGATGGGCCATCTTTTTGCCCAGACCCAGGATCACCTCCGGAAAGCCCTGACGCAACCAGCGTTGCGTATCCACCCGCCCGATGACCTCTCCCCGGGAGCTGACCTTTTCCACCGGAAAGTGTCGCAGGCGGTTCAAGGCCTCATCAACCGCAAGCGATCCCGTGGCCACCTCTTCCAACAACGTGCGCATCTTTTCCGGGGACATGATACCGTCTGTCATGGGATATCCTCAAATCCGGCACAAGGGAAGAACGACCCGACTGTCTGACACATTGGCAGCGGGATCTTCCTGGGCTACCATGGTCGGCGGGTCAAAGGAGCCCTGCCATGATAACGCAACCAGCGGTTTTAGACAGCCTTTCCACTCCCGCCCCGACCCGAGGGGCCAATTCCGGTCGGTTGTCCATCTTCGCCGTTCTACTCTTTCTGCTGGTATTCGTCGCTGTCTACGTCATGCTTCATCTGGTCAGTTTTACCCAGTCATTTCCCCACTGGGCCACTGCCGTTCTGGAAGGTTCCGAGGGCAAAACCCTGCTGGCCGCCCTGTTGACGGCTCTGTTCGCCACTTTCACGCTCTTTTTGAGCCACCTGTTTTCCCTCTCCCGCACCTTCGCCCGTCTGCACATGGAGAATCAACTCCTGTTGCACACCATCGGGGAAGGTCTCTTCGTCACCGACGCCACAGGCCTCATCACTTTCATCAACGATGCCGCCTGCACCATTTTACATCGCCCGCGTCACGAGGTTCTGGGTCAGCCGGGACATCGGTTCCTCCGCATCCAACTGGAAAACAAAGCGGAAGAGGGAGAAAGCCCTCACCTGCTGTGTCCCATCCGGGAGGCCGTTCAATACGGCGTACAGCGTAAACAGGCCGTCGGAACACTGTTGTTGCACAACGACACCTGTTGCGAAGTGGAGTTCAGCAGCGCGCCCATACGCCAATCCGACGGCACTCCGACCGGGGCCGTGGTTTCCATCCGGGACATCACCCGCCGCCGTGAGGCGGAACGACGACTGCAGGCCTCCGAGGAGCAGTTGCGCACCCTGGTGCATTATTGTCCGGATACGATTTTGAATATCGACAAGGATGCAACCATCCTGTTTTCCAACCGCATATCAGCCAATCCCTCGAATAATACCTTCCACTTTCTGGAAGGTATGCCGGAAATCCATAAACAACGCTATCAAAAAACTCTGGAAAAAGTCTTTCACGAGGGGCAATCCGCCCAATTGCAGTATGCCCTTTCCGATGCCGAATGGTGGAGCGCCCGTTTCGTTCCCATTGTAAAGGACGAGAAGGTGGTCTCCGCCATGGTGATCAATACCGACATCACCGAACGCCGGGTCACCCAGGCCCAGGCCGTGCGCTATTCCCGGCTGGCCACCATCGGTGTTCTGGCGGCCAGCGTGGCCCACGAAGTCAACAATCCCAACAACGCCATCCGTTTCAATGCCACCTTTTTGGCCCGGGCCTGGGAGGATCTGGAACCCATTTTACGCGCCTATCAGGAACAACACGGCGACTACTCCCTGGCGGGCCTCCCCGGAGCGGAATTCCTGCAAACCGCCCCCGATCTGCTCAAACGCATCATCTCCAGCTCGGAACGCATCACCCGGATCGTGGGCAACCTGAAAAACCTCTGCAAACACGATCAGGGCCGTCTGGACGAAGTGGTCAAACCGGTGGAGGTGATCAATGAAGCGGTTTCCATCCTGCAAAATAAAATACAGAAACACTCCCGACATTTTTCCGTGGAGTTGATGGATCAGCTCCCTTCAGTCAGAGGGAATGCCTTGCAACTGGAACAGGTATTCATTAATGTCATTCTGAATGGCTTGCAAGCCCTTCCCGATCCGGAAGGCGGCGTTCTGGTGCGTGGTTGGGCGGAACCCGATAACGGTCTGGTGGTGTTCAGCGTGGAAGATCAGGGAGAAGGCATCCCTCCGGAAAATCTCGAACGCATTCTGGACCCTTTTTTCACCACTCGCCTGAATACCGGAGGCACCGGACTGGGATTGAGCATCTCCCATAAAATTCTGCAAGATCACGGGGGCAGCATCGCCTTCGAATCCGTCGTCGGCGAAGGAACAAAAGTTATTATTCGTTTGCCGCTTCACCTGCAAAACTAGCCCGATCCAATGTCCGAAACCAGCAACCGACTGCCGACATGTGAATCCCTGCCCATCCTTCTGGTGGACGACGACGAGGATATTCTTTTCGGCGCCCGCTTGTGGTTGCGCAGTTCCGGTCTGGATCAGGTGATCACCTTCCAGGACAGCCGGGAGCTTCTGCCCTATCTGGAGCGGGGCAATGCCGCCGCCATCGTGCTGGATCTTTTCATGCCCCAATTGCCCGGGCAGAAATTGTTGCCCCAGGTGGTACAACATCATCCGGAGATTCCGGTCATCGTCATGACGGCGGCTCTGGAGGCGGAAACCGCTGTCACCTGCATGAAGGAGGGGGCCTTCGACTATCTGATCAAGCCGGTGGAGGAGAACCGTTTCGTCTCCTGCGTGCAACGGGCCGTGGAATTACGGCGTCTTCGCCAGCAGGTGGGGCGCCTGCGCCATTATCTGATCTCCGACCATCTGGAACACGGGGAGGCTTTTGCCGCCATCATCACCCGAAATCGGGGCATGTATACCCTGTTTCAGTATGTAGAAGCCATCTCCCCCTCCTCGGAACCGGTGTTGATCACCGGCGAGACGGGAGTGGGAAAAGAGTTGATCGCCGAATCCATTCACACCCTCAGTGGCCGGCCGGGCAAGCTGATTCAGGTCAATGCCGCCGGTCTGGACGACGTACTCTTTTCCGATACCCTTTTCGGGCATCGCAAGGGCGCGTTTACCGGCGCGGATCAGAACCGGGACGGACTGATCACCCAGGCCGCATCGGGCACCCTGTTTCTCGACGAGATCGGGGATCTGACCATTCCCTCTCAGATCAAGCTGTTGCGCCTGTTGCAAAACCGTCAGTATCTGCCGCTGGGCGCCGATGTGCCGCGCACCAGCGACGCCCGCATCGTGGCGGCGTCCAACAAACCATTGGAGCAACTGGTGCAGAGTGGTCGTTTCCGGCCCGATCTCTACTACCGTCTCTCCTCGCATCCGGTGCAGGTTCCGCCGTTGCGGGACCGCAAGGAGGATATTCCCCTGTTGGTCGAGTATTTCCTGAAAGAGGCGGTTTCCTCCCTCAACAAGACCATTCCAACCATTCCACCGGAGCTGATCACCCTGTTACAGGCCCACCATTTTCCAGGCAATGTACGGGAATTACGGGCCATGATTTTTGATGCGGTGGCCCGCAACCGTCACCCGACCCTTTCTTTGGAAAGTTTCAAAAGCATCGTTCTCAAACCGGTTCTGCCCGGTACAAACGGCAGCAACGGCGCCGGAGAAGAGCCCTTCTGGCAAAATCAGAGGGGACGGCTGCCGACGTTGAAGGAGGTTGAACAACAGCTTATTCAGGAAGCTCTGCGGCGGGCCAACCAGAATCAGGGCATTGCCGCCTCGTTTCTCGGTATTTCCCGCCAGGCTCTCAATCAGCGGTTGAAGCGCATGACGGAAAACGGCCCTTCGATGGATTATCCGGAAGATTGAGAGGGAAATACAAAAATCTATAAGTTAATCAATACTATAATTTGAGTAATTTTACTTTCAATCTTTTGTCATTAAAAAATAAAATGTTCCCTCCTTTGACTTTCTGGTATTTGCCTGCACCACCCGGCTGACAGGCATCGATTCCTGGAAATCCGATACCGCCCGACCTCGGCCAGCCCTTGGCGAGGGAGTGCAAGATTTCTTGCACCTGTCCGAAAGGATTGCCAATAATTTTTTATCAGCAATTTCAATTCGTTACCAAATATTGGATCCATCATTATGATCAATCCTTGCACCCCTCCCCCTGAATAACCCGGGCCAGGTTCTGGTAACCTACTGTTTATACAATAAATAATTCTTCCCCAAGTGGCACTCTTTATGCGGTATTCCTTTACGTAAAACGACCTGTTCAACAGGCACGATTTGTCCAATACGTTGGGAGACACCGAGCAGGAGAGGGTCATTCCATGAAAGACAACACCATATCCTTACGCAACAGTGCCTTCTTTTTGACCTCGTTTCAGGAGGTGCGCAGCTGGTGGATCGGCATCCGCCGGGTGGACCGGGGAGGTCAGAAGGTGATCGTGCCGTTGCGTTTTGCCAGTGAGGAAGAGGCGGTGTCGGGCTTTGCCCTGGTCAAGGCCATGGTGGATGCGGATTTGTGCCGCCCGGTTCAAGCCAACAGCGAGCGCGAGGCCCTGGAACGCATGCGCAACCTCATGGGCTGGTAGTCGTGAAGCGGCTTCTTCAGTACGATATCCCCGAAGGATGCGGGTCTTTGTCCGGCGTTGTCGCCGAAGGCCGCAACCGTATTTGACCGCTCGTCCTGCCTGACCCGGTGCGGCTTGTACCGCCCGCACCTCCCGAGAGGAACCGATTCACCCATCGGGCCTTCGGTATTCCCTTCTTCGCTTTGATGATTTCGCTTCGTCCCTTTCTATTTTCGCAGGCCGCAACCATCTATTCCTTCAAATATTCCAATGAAAGTAATCCAGCCATGGCAAAACCACATGCCAAATCTGGACGGAATTTCAATTTATCGTATCTGTTCAGCCATACGGGGGGTTCGGGGGGGGGAGGGGGGGTGGATATACCGCGTCCACTTTGGAATGCGTAATTTTT
>JADGAQ010000144.1 GCA_015231925.1 Magnetococcales bacterium | reverse complement strand
GTCTCTCAAGAGTACCCCAAATGGGGCGATCATTGGAAGTCATCGCTGACCCATCACCCGGCAATTTTTACATATTACGAAGCACGAGACTGGAGGAGTGAACAGAAGAAGGGGGATAAAAAGATGGGTCCAACGAACCGTTGCCTATCGGATTGGGAATTTGAAACCAGTCCGCTATATCTTGAAACAAGGAGCGGATCAGGGGGGTGTCCAATTCCCCTTTGGGAACGGCTCTCCAGTTAAGGTTTTGAAGGGCCAACTTCCCCTGGATTGTTTCTGAATAATCTAGATTATTTACATGAACCAAGTAATCGAGATAATGCTTTGGATGTCGCTCATGACTCCACCAGGGAATTTCTTTTCTTCTACGAGTGTTCTCGCCATAACAAACTGAAAGCCATGCAGGATCGTTGCTTTCAAATTGTTCGACATCAGTAGGATGAACCAAATGAGGTGGTATAGAGGCAGATCCAACTCCTGCTTGGCGAAGGGCTGACGGATCACCAAAAAAGTAGGCTTCCGGAAGTGGCTTAAACAGGTGAAAAGAGCATTTTTGACGAAAAAGCACTCCTAATGGAAATGAACTGGACGGAGACTTTTGTTGAAGGACCCGCTTAACTGCATTTATATAATGTTGGGCAATAACCCTTTCCTGCCCGAGATTGCCGAGCTCGACATCATCCATAACCACAACTAAGTCAGCAGGCCCACTTTCATCCTTTCCAACTATAGCTTCATCGTACATGGCGGTTGCCAGTTCCAACATTGGCCTGGAAGGGACCTTATTAAGGACAAGTCGATGACTGGTTGTCCCATTCATCTGTCGGGGAACATCCCACTCCACACTTTTTCCGTTTCTTTTAGAGGGGAAAAGAACCTTAAGCGAACTATGTAGAGCCAACCTTTCCATGGAGCCTGTCACAATGAGTTTAATTCTATACATTTTATAGGCCATCCACATTGCAACCAAGTTCACCCTGCTCATAAAGCGATCCAAGATTAAAGTCACTTAACCATTCTCGGTTAAACAACTCATTCAACGACTTTGGCATGGGCCTATTCGGCCCAGACTGTTTCATTACAAAAACCTCTTCCGGAGAAGCATTCAATTCATCAAGAAGCACCATGGAATGGGTTGCAAGCAGAATCGTCAGGTTATGATGATCCCCCCAACGTCGGGCCTGTCGCAAAAAGGATCGAACCGCCCACGGATGAAGACCGTTCTCCGGCTCATCGATTGCCACGATGCTTTCATCTTCCGCACTGGCAAGGTCACATAGAAGCACAAGAAGTTGCAGAACGCCATTGGCTTCAGTGGCCAAAGGCATTGGCAGCTCCCTTCCAGGAGAGTAAATACGCCCGGCTAGAGTTGTTCCCGCTTCCTCGAAATCCATTTCGTAAACAAGATTAGGGAAAGCTGCACGAAGACCTTCAATAACAAATTGGTATCTATGCTGATTGGAGCGTTCCTGATACCAACGCCTCATCACGGCTAGAGAATTAGTTCCTCGTGGGTCCAGACGGCGATTTTCGGAAGTATTAGACCCCTGACGCAAGGAATACAAATCCGGGTCATGATAGATAAATATTCGACGCAGGAAAGCCGCCATCAAATGGATCGACGAATCCTTGAAACCTCTATCAATTAAGGTTCGCAAACCTAATTTTGTCGTCGCTTCAAGCCGCTCCCCTCTGTAAAAAAACGCCCCAAGATTATCGCTAGAAAAAACCTCACGTCCTTGAAAGGAAAGGATTTCTTTCGTCAGGTAATCTACTGTGCCTTCTCTCTGTACAAGCTGTATTCGCCAGCTTGTTTCACCAATATCCAGACCGACTTCGATAGGATCTTCACTTGAGGCACCCCAGGTCCGTAGGTTACTACTTCCACCAAGAACAATGGCTAGAGCCTCGGGCAAATCACGTTCATAGGCCATCCTCAGCAATCTTAATGCCATCAGCAATGTCGTTTTCCCAACCCCATTGGCTCCAATGATCAAGCTAACCGGGGTAGGTTCCCACTCAATATTATGCAACACCCTCAAATTTCGGATATAGAGGGTAAAGCGCATAGCCTGATGCCGGCGCGACATTTCCAACATGAAGGGAATTTCATCGGTTGCATCCAGCCGCTCATGGGCCGTCAGCAACTGCAAATTAGCCCAACCGCTTATATGCGCCCAAACCCTCTCTAAATAGCCTCGTCCACGCCCCCATTCTCCTTCGCAACTTAACCAAACCGAATCATTCACTAGCAATTCCCTAACCTCACCATGAACTCCTTCTGCATAAACTCGGACAAAATTTCTATAGGATTCCCTATACTGTCTTTTTCGCAGCCGAATATGATCGACAACTATTTTATAATTCTCCTCATTTTCTAACCGATCAAGCTTTAAGAGAAGCTTACCAACCAATTCATCAAGCCATAAGGTTGCAGCCCGACGAGCTTCCGTTTCTACTGCGCTGTAAAGATCTAAATAAGCATAGGTCCCTTTCCTGCGGCATGTTGCATGCACCCTTGAAGTCGACCGCGCATTGCGAATAGCATATTCCATACCCTTCAAAGGATATTGCACAGGCACTCCGACTGGTAGATTGGCCGAAATAATCAAGCGCAGGGCATCATCCACTTCATCTCGTCGCGGCATAGCAAATTCCGCTTCGACGTTTTGCAAAAACCTTTCAGCCTCACGAGACACTTCAATTAACTGATTGGTCGCCTCTTTTCTTATTAGCAACAAAAGAGAGTCGATAGCCTTTAATAGAAACACTCGATCATCATTAAGAACATCGAAAGAAATAATTGTCGTCTTTTCCATTTCCTTTTGAAGACCAATACCTTCCAGAGCTACTCGACATTCCTCTTTCTTTAGATCTTGCCCAAACTCCCGATCACCGTCTGCTCCGTTGACTTGGTCGGAATCTCCCTGATCCAGCGGCACAAGCATCACCCGAGCAATCGCCATTCTCAGTTCCGCATCTGTTATCATGGAACGCAGAACGGACCGAATAGCCTCTCCAGGCGCATCTTTAAATGGAGTGCATAACACAATGACTGCCCGTTCATCTCGAAGAAAAGCCTGCAAGTCACCCCGGGTTTCAATCGGCCCATCTAACCCTCTTGAATCGATCAACGTCAATTCCAGGCCTGACTCACTTCCCGGAAACGGATCTTTCACAACAACTGTCAGACGCTTAGGAAGTACTGTGGTTTTTTCCTTACCCAAATTAACCGCTTCAAAGCACTTTTTTAGTTCTTTCTGTGATTCAATATCGCTATCCTGCCACCACCATTCTACTTGCCTCCTTGTTTCAAGGTTGACTCTTTCAATCAGATGGCGAGATAGTTCTTCTTTCGTAGAAAACCCATGAACTATCCTATCCAATGGACGAACAGTTCGTTTCTTTTTGAGTCCATCTTCAATATATGTCTCCGAATATTCTGGATATCCTGTCATGTTGCGTAATACACGCTGAACTTCTTGCGGAGTTGGATCCTGATCATCCTCCCCCAGATTTCCCCCGATCTCCTTTCGGCGTTGCCACTCATCCTCTGCAAAATCCTGAATGGCCTTTTCCATCTCTTCATCAGAAGTGGGGTCAATGATCAGTCCAATTTCACCCCTATCGCGTTCCCCAACAGCCCGAACATGAACCTCACAGACTGTCGTTCGACCCGCACCTATCGCCAAGATGGAGTTAGTCTTTAGCTCATTGCGACTCCTTGGCATTGTTCCAATAAATAAATTGGAGGCAACCCCGACAAGTGAGGACTTACCTACTCCAGGAACCCCAATAAATACGATTCTATGTGATTTATTATCAATAAAGTTCATATACTTCTCAATCGCTTGAACCCATTCTCTCCGGGAGCTTTCAATGCTCGCCGCATTTGGAAACGATATGGGTGTCAAGGCACGGAGCCGGCTAAGCACATTCTCAATTGAATTTCCGGATGTATCCGTCATAAGAAACTCCTCGAATCAGATCAAATCGAAAGGGCGCCAGACACAGATGCTCAGAGCAAGGCAACTCAATTGCACGAGTTGCCTTGCATACTAATGCATGGAGGGACATCAAAACAAGGGGGGTTTACCCCCCCTGGGAGGAGTTCTCGGCGGGGGCGAGGATTTTGACCACCCGGCGACCATTGAGATCACGGGTGTTGTAGACGGGGGCTTTGGAGAAGGCGAAGCCGCATTGCAAACCGGCAGCCAGACGCACGTCCTCCAGATCGGCATCGTTCATGGGGAAAGCCTGGCAGGCGCGAGGTCGCACCGGCGAGGTGTAGATGCGGCACATGTTGGCTTCGTCCAGCATGGGGCATTCGAACAGCAACTTGCAGCAGGCCCCGCACATCTGACAATTCCCGGAGCGACGCGCCGCGAAGGCGTCCAGCTCTTCCGGATTCAGATTTCGGGTCTTGAAGTAGCGGCGGATCTTTCCGCCCAGAATTCGGGCCAGAATCCAGGCCCGCTTCCAAACGGGAAGCGGGACAGACTCTGAATGAGTGGTCTTGCTGACTACCGCAGTTTCGGATACGGGTGTGGACAAGGTACACTTCCTTGGTTTCAATGGCCAGTCGATCTTCGTTGCCGTCCCACCGGACGACAGAATCGACCCGTCGAATTTTGCATAATATCCCAAATGATCCACGGATGCGAGAAACTTTGCGCCGGAATATCGCGGGGGAAACAGCAGGCGGGAATGGAAAAATCAAACGCCCCCAGACCGGATTTGACCCGGAATGGAGGCGCGTTCCAATCGGTTCGGTGGTGATATGGTCAGGCAGCCGCACCCAGGGTATCGGAGGGCTGTTGGTTCACTTTCTGCAACGCCGCACGGGAGATGGTCACCTGGTAGGCGCTGCTGGCCACGGGTCGCATCACCCGAGCCGTGGTGTTCTCCTTCTGGGAGGCGTCCTTCACCTCCAGGGGCCGAGCCGATTTCTTCGGGTCATCCTGACGCTGACGATTCAGATTCGTCGCCGTTTGCACCGCTTGCCGGATCAGATATTGGGCCGCCTGTGGAATGTTCATCCTTCGAGTCCTCGACAAACCGCCTGATAATTGGATGGGATCAACCGCTCCGTATTATGTCTCCTCATGGTTTAAAATATTATATGCACGGAACATGCCACACCTTCGGAGCATTCCCCAACCGCTTCCAATCCCCTCAAATACCCGCATTGCGGAAAAAATTGCCCCACTCTTCCCTTTGGGCCATGGTACAAACAGCGTCAATCGGCTAACATGGTTCAAAATAGTGTCGCTGCCAGCCCCGACGGGGTCGGGCAGCCCGGGAGATCCTCGCGCGACATGTTTATCCTGACCCCTCAAGAACAAGACGCCCTTCAGGAACTGCTCAACGTCGGCTTCGGTCGCGCGGGAGCCTCCTTGAGCGAAATGCTCGACGAAGAGGTCATCCTCTCCCTGCCCTTTCTCGATTTTCTCCCGCCGGAAGAGGCCATCGACCTGATGGAAAAGAGCGCCTCCGGCGACGAAATGGCCGCCGTGCGCCAGGTCTTCACCGGATCCTTCAGCGGAACGGCCATGCTGGTTTACGGCATGGAAAGCAGCCTGAATCTGGTACGCGCCCTCCTCAAGGAGGATCTGCCCGCCAGTAACCTCACGGAACTCGAACGGGAAAGCCTGCTGGAAGTCGGCAACATTCTCCTCAACGCCTGCCTGGGAACCCTGGCCAACATGCTGGAGGGCGAACTGGAGTGCCATTTCCCCGAGTACCTGCAACGCTCTTGCCGGGATCTGATCATGCCCCTGTTCGGGGCTTCCGAAGAGAACCCCACCAGTCTTCTCTTCCTGGTGGTGCAATTCCGCACCACGACAACCCATATTCAGGGGTATCTGGTCCTGCTCCTCGGTTTGGACGCCCTGCGCAATCTGCGTCAGCAGCTCGCCCGACTCCTGGAGCGTTTTGAATAGCCGTCCGATTCCATCCACCTAAACCTGGGGCTTCCTGAACAGCGTATCCGCGCCATGACACCGACCAACATCCCGTTCCTGGAAGCCGTCTTCGATGCCTCGGATACCGGTATCATGGTTCTCGATACCGCAGGATGCGTGCTGCTCATGAACCGCTGGTTGCGGCAGCACGCCCGCATGGAACAGATCGAGGTGAAGGGTCTCCCCTTCGAAACCCTCTTTCCGACCCTGGCCAACTCCCGTATCAGTCAGGCCGTTCACGAAGCCCTGAGCATCGGCTTGCCGGCTCTGCTTTCGCCCAAGCTGCTGCGCCATCCCCTGCCCCTTTTTCGTCCCCTCGGCGACGGGAACGAACCCATCGAACAGATGATCCTGGTCAAACCCCTGGGAACCGCCGAAACCCGCATCGGTTGTCTGGTGCAGGTCAACGACGTGACCCAGGCATTGCACCGGGAGAGACAGTGGAAGGAACAATCCCGCGAGGTAAGCCTGCTGGCGGAACGGGTCCACAAGGAGCATGCCCACCTTCAGGCCGTACTCGATTCCACCGTGGACGCCATCCTGGTGGTGGACGAACTCGGGCGCATCCGACAATGCAACTCGGCGACCTGCCGGATCTTCGGTTACGAGAACGCCCAACTGGTCGGTCGCCACCTCAACCATATCGTGCCGGGACTGCCACCCCCGTTCCGTTTCTGGAACACCCCGCACCATCCCCCGACCGGTTTGCGTTTCGAAGCCGAGGGTCGGGACCGGGAGGGCAAGCCTCTGGTTCTGGAGGGCGCGGTCCAGTCCCTGCAGGGCAGTCTGGACAACCGCTTCGTGTTGTTGTTGCGGGATATCTCGGTGCAGAAAGGCGCCGCTCAGGCCCTGGCCAAAGCCCTGGCCGCCGCCGACCACGCCAATCAGGCCAAAAGCACCTTTCTGGCCAACATGAGCCATGAAATCCGTACCCCCATGAATGCCATTCTGGGCATGGCCGATCTCCTCTCCGAAGCCCGTCTGCCCGCCCCCCACGGTCGCTATGTGGAGGTCGTCAAACGCAACAGCCTCGCCCTGCTGGCCCTGATCGACGATATTCTGGACCTGAGCCGGGTGGAAGCCGGGCAAATCGTTCTGGAACGGCTGGTCTTCGATCTGCGCACCTGGATGGAGGCCATTCTGGAGGATTTCTCCGGTCTGGCCAGACAGAAAGGACTGATTCTGAGCGGAACCATCGACCCCCTGGTGGAAGGCTCCTACGAGGGCGACCCCACCCGCCTGCGGCAGGTTCTGGTCAACCTGCTGGGCAATGCCCTGAAATTCACCGCCCATGGCGAAGTGGAGGTTCGCATCACCCCCGAACCGCACGGCCACGGCCCCCTCTTTTCCGTGCGCGATACCGGCATCGGCATCGCCGAGGAGAAACGGGAAAGCATCTTCCATGCCTTCATTCAGGCCGACTCCTCCACCACCCGTCGTTTCGGGGGAAGTGGCCTCGGACTGGCCATCAGTCGCAATCTGCTGGCCCTCATGGAGGGTCGCATCTGGGTGGAAACCCCGGAGGGAAGGGGCAGCCTGTTCCGTTTTACCGCCCCTTCCCTGAAGCGGGTGGAAACCTCCGCAGTGGTCGCGCCGCTTGCCGACTCCGCCGCACCGCCCCTCTCCCTGGAGGGACGCCGCATCCTGCTGGCGGAAGACGCGGAAGACAACGTCCTGTTGATCCAGGTTTTTCTAGGCAAGAGCGGTTGTCGGCTGGAGGTGGCGCGCAACGGACGGGAGGCCATCAGCCTCTACCGGCAGCGGCCCTTCGATCTGATTCTCATGGATATTCAGATGCCGCAAATGGATGGTCTCACCGCCACCCGGGCCATTCGGGCCATCGAGTCCGACCAGGGCCGGAAACGCACCCCGGTGGTCGCCTTTACCGCCTTCGGCATGGAAGAGGACCGGGAACGGGCCAGAATGGCCGGTTGCGACCACTATCTGGTCAAACCGGTCAACAAAGCCCGCTTGATGGAGACTCTGCAACGGTTTTTGGGTCAGCGCGAAACCTCCGGTTTCGCCCCGATGCAAGCCGACCCCCTCACCACGGGCTGAATCAGGCCAGGCTGCGGCCCATGCGGCGGGTCTGCACATCACGGGGAGCCGATAAATCCCCCAGACTCAGACGGCAGATCTTCTCCTTGGCGGCCAGTTCCGAAAAATAGCTCACCGCGTTGGGCCCCTGCTGCCAGGCATCCTGCAAGGCCAGTTGCAGCCGGTCCATCAGAACCGCTATCTCCGAAACACCCTGCCGCACCCCCGCCACGCCGATGGCTCCCGGCAAGACCATGAACTCACCCTGCCACGGCACCATCAGGGAGTCGAGCTGACGTTTCAGCTCACCGGCCACATCGAGGGCCTCCCGAATATTGTACCCTTCCATCAAAATGCCAAAACGGGCATGCCCCAGGCGTCCCGGCAGTTCGCTGCCCGGAAGCAGACCCCGGATATTCCGGGAAAGCTCTTTCACCCATTCATCGGACGCCCCCTCTCCGAATCGGCGCTCCAGCTCCTCCAATCCCCTGAACTCGCAGGCCAGCACCGATAGGGGATTGCGGGAGACCAGCTTGCGGTGAATGGCCATCTCCGTCTGCCAGTTGAACCACTCGGCCTGGGCGAAACCACTGACCGGATCCCGGGTCTGCTGCAGAAAACGGCTCAGATGCCCCTCCTTCCGCACCTCTCCGGGGGCATAGTAGCGCAGCACCACACACTCCCGCCCCAGGCGCACCTCGTCCCCGGAGAGCAGCACGCGGCGCTCCCCTTTCTGCAGCAGATGATCGCCGACCAGGGTGCCGTTGACCGAAGAGAGATCTTCGACCGAGACCACACCCCCTTCGACATACACCACGGCATGCCGGCGCGAAATGCGCTCCTCGGCGAAAACCAACTGACCCATGGGATCCCGTCCCAGGATGTGTCTGCCGGGAGTCAGTTCCAACAACCGATTGAAGGGAGTGCCTTGCAGCTCCACCAGCACGGCGCAACCCGTTTCGCCTTCGTCATTCCGCCCGTCCTGCTTCGACTCGTCCCCCATGGCTTGCCGCTCCTCAAGCTGTAAGCCTTCGTCATTGAGACCCCCCGGCCACTATGCCACAACATCCCCCTTCTAGTCATCCATCTTGATCTCAGCCCCTCCGACGGAAAATTCGCTACGGAAATTGATTCACATCAAGGCCGGACCCTCCCGGATTCCCTACCCTGCACAACGTCCGGGTTTTCCGATGCGCCTCCCAGCCATTCGCTTCAGGGGGTCCCCATGAGGGCTTCGCGCCGTCATATCCCCTTCCGCCTTGGCCGGGAGGCTTTTTTTTGCCCGGAGTATTGCCCGGAGTTCCCTCCCCCGTTACAATCGTTGCCGCCCTTCCCATTTTGCCAATCGGAGTCGCCATGGCCAGACTGCTCTACTTCGCCCGGGTTCGGGAAGAGATGGGACGCTCCATGGAGACCCTGCCCCTCCCCCCGGAGATCACCTCGGTGGCCACGCTGCTCGACCATCTGCGTCGCCGGGAACCTTACGCTTCCGCCCTGACCTCCCACATCCAGGTCGCCGTCAACCAGCGGCACGCCTCTCCCCCGGATACCATCGGCGATGACGATGAAATCGCCTTTTTTCCGCCGGTCTCCGGCGGCTGAGACGGTACGACCATGATCCGCATCCAGGAAAACGACTTCTCCCTCGAAGAGGAGATTGGGCAACTCACCCAAAACCGGGGCCGCATCGGCGGAGTGGTCTCCTTTCTGGGCAAGGTGCGCGATTTCTCCGACGGGGAGAGCATCGAGGCCCTCGACATCGAACACTACCCCGGCATGACCGAAAAGGAGCTGGAACGCATCGAAGAGGCCGCACGGGCCAAATTCGAGGTGGAGGAGCTGCTGGTGGTGCATCGGGTGGGCCGGTTGCAACCCTGCGACAACATCGTGCTGGTGGTCGCCGCCTGTTCCCATCGCGCCAGCGCCTTCGACGCCTGCCGCTTCGTCATCGACCACCTGAAACTGCGCGCCACCTTCTGGAAACGGGAGACCACCTCGAAAGGCAGTCGCTGGGTCGATGTCTGCCCCGGCTGCCAGGCCGCCGCCAACCCGCTGCACGGCTCCGCACCCACCCACACGCACCACCACCACGCCAAGCAGGAGACCCCGGGCTGGAACGGGCTCGACGTGGGTCTGCTCACCCTCTCCGACTCCCGCACCCTGGCCGATGACGGCAGCGGAGACGCCCTGGAAGGTTTGTTGAGCGCCGCCGGCGCTGTCGTCAAAATACGACATCTGCTGCCGGACGATCAAGCCGCCATCGCCGCATGCCTGACGGATTGGGCCGATCGTCTGCGACTGGACTGCATCGTCACCACCGGCGGCACCGGCCCCGGCCCGCGGGATTGCACGCCCGAGGCCACCCGGCAGGTTTGTGGAAAGGAGCTTCCCGGACTGGCCGAGGAGATTCGCCGGGCCGGACTGGCTCAGGTGCGATCCGCCCTGCTGACCCGTGGCGTGGCCGCCCTGCGGGGCCGCACCCTGGTGATCAATCTGCCCGGATCCCGGCGTGGCGCCGTCCACAGCCTGCAGGCCATCGCCGATCTGGTGCCCCACATTCTGCGCATGGTTCACGGCGGAGGACACTCATGATCCGCTTCGCGGAGGCCAAACAGCGAGTACTCGACAGCATCGTTCCCCTGGACGAAGAGGAGCGCGTGCCCTGCACCCAGGCCCGTGGCCGGGTGCTGGCCAGGGCGATCCACGCCCCCCATCCCGTGCCCAACCACGACAACTCCGGCATGGACGGCTTCGCCGTGCGACTGGCCGATCTGAGCCCCGAGGCCGAAACCCGCCTCACCGTGGTGGCCGATCTGCCGGCGGGCAGCCGTCTGACCAAACCGCTGCAGGCCGGGGAAGCGGTGCGCATCATGACCGGCGCGCCCATTCCGCCGGGAG
>JADGAQ010000143.1 GCA_015231925.1 Magnetococcales bacterium | reverse complement strand
GGGGTTGGAAGTCAACAGCAAAAGGAAGAGTCCCAGGGCGCTGCCCTGGACCCGTTGGGGGGGATAATCTCCCCCAAACCCCGGTATACCTGAACAGATACAAAGTCAAAGGATAGAACATTTTCTTTTTTTGATAATTAAAAGATAACATATTGAAAGTCAAAAGATAGGCGATGGAAGAGAAAAGACCCCTGTTGCTTCTGGTCCACGGCTGGGCCCTGGGCCCCGGTTTGTGGCGCCCCCTGCGGCACCATCTGCCGGGATGGCGCACGCACTCCCTCAACCTCGGTTTTTTCGGAGAGCTCGACACAACCCTTCCCCAGGAACCCTGGATCGGCCTCGGCCATTCCCTGGGCTACCTGTGGTTGCTCTCCCGCCTCGCCGACCCCGCCATCGCCCGATACTCACAAGGCCTGGTCAGCATCGGCGGCTTCTCCTGCTTCCACCGGCAACAGGACTTCCCCCACGGCGTGCCACCCCGTCTCCTGGAACGCATGCGCACCCGCCTGCAAGAGGATCCCCTCCAGGTCATCAGCGACTTCGCGGCCCGCAGCGGCGTTCATCCCCCGCTTCCCGCCGCCGGACTCCAGCCACACCTCCAGCACCTGGACCAGGGACTGGCTTTGCTGCAGGAACACGATGCCCGTTCCCTCCAGAAGGATTGGGCGACCCGTTGCCTGGCCCTGGCCAGCCGTGACGACCCCATCGTATCCCCCGACATGAGCCGGGAGTGCTTCCCCGATACCATCCTCCGCTGGAGCGACACCGGGGGACACCTCCTGCCCCTGACCCGCCCCGCCTGGTGCGCCGGGATGCTGACCCCCTTTCTCACCGCCCGGGAGGAGCGCGATGTCCGCTGATTGGTCCCGGCGCGTGCGTCGCTCCTTCGAAGCCGCTTCCGCGACCTACGACGAGTCGGCCCGCATTCAGCAGGAAGCCGTGCGGCATCTGATGCGCCGGATAGATCCTCTGGAACTGGGAAATACACCGAATATACTGGAGATTGGCTGCGGTACCGGTTTCCTGAGCCGGGCGCTGCGGCAGCGTTGGCCGCAGGGCAGGCTGCTCTGCACCGATCTGGCCCCCGGCATGGTGCTGCGATGCCGTCAACGCCTGGGGGAGAGGGATGGTCTCTCGTTTCTGATCATGGACGGGGAGCATCCGGCGGTGCGGGGAGGGTGGGATCTGGTGGTTTCCAGCCTGACCTGGCAATGGTTTGCCGATCCGTCCGGAGCGCTGGTTCGCTGGGGCGGTCTGTTGCGTCCCGGCGGCTGGCTGGCTCTGGCCACCCTGGGAGAGGGGACCTTCCGGGAGTGGGCGGAACTGTGCGCCGCGCGGGGTGTGCCCTGCGGCGTACTCCCCTTTCCGGACGCGGCGACCCTGTCCTCCTGGTGGCAGGGCGGCGGAGAGGTGGAGGAGGTCCGCCTGACGGAACGACACGCCTCGGGACTGGCTTTCCTGCGCCAGTTGCGGCGTATCGGCGCCGGAGTGCCCCGTGAGGGACATCGCCCGATGGAGACCGCGCCCTTGCGCGGGATATTGCGTGGTTCGGAAAATACCGGTGCGTTTGCAGTGAGTTATCGGCTGCTGGTCGGCCTTTTTCAGGGACGGGAAGGTGTATGATGGTGCAAGGCGAGGCTTTTTGTGCCGGGTTGCCCGAAAAAGTGCTGTCGGGTGAAGGACTCTCCCACCAGGAGGCGTTGCGGGTGCTGGATGGCGATCTGCCCCTGCTGCCTCTGCTGCAGGCGGCTTTCCGGGTAAGGGAACACCACTTCGGACGCGGGGTGCGGGTGCATATCCTGAAGAACGCCCAGAACGGCTATTGTCCGGAAGACTGCACCTACTGCGCCCAGGCCGCCGGCAGCGCCGCCCCCATCGAACGCTACGGGCTGGTGGAGGAGACGGAGTTGGAAGAGGGAGCCGCCAAAGCCTGGGAAGCGGGGGCCTATCGCTACTGCATGGTTCTGTCGGGGCGAGGCCCTTCCCTGGACCGCGTGCGGCGCATGGCCGACCTGGTGCGACGGCTGAAGGCGCGTTTTCCCATCCAGGTCTGTCTGTCGGCGGGCCTGATCGACCGGGAGATGGCCCTGTTGCTGCGGGAGGCGGGTCTCGACCGTTACAACCACAACCTCAACACCGCCGAAGGCCACTATGGCCGCATCTGCACCACCCATACCTACGCCCAGCGCCTCTCCACCCTGGAAGCCGCCAAAGGGGTGGGGCTGGAGGTCTGCTCCGGGCTGATCGTGGGCATGGGCGAAAGCTCCGACGATCTTTTGGAGGTGGCCGACACCCTGCGCCGTTTGCAGGCGCGCTCCATTCCGGTCAACTTCTACGTGCATGTGGCGGGCAATCGTCTGGGAGCGCAGCAGGGCTTGACCCCGGAGCGGGGGCTGCGGGTGCTGTGCCTGTTCCGCTTTCTCAATCCGGATGCGGAGATTCGCGCCGCCGGCGGGCGCGAAGCCAATCTGCGGGGCCTGGAGAGCCTGGCCCTCTATCCGGCCAACTCCCTCTTCGCCGAAGGCTACCTCAATACGGCGGGACACGGCATCGAACGCACCCTGAAGCTGATTACCGACGCCGGTTTTCAGGTCGATGGGCCCTTGCATGCGGATTGAATTGGCACTTTTTCGGGAATGCGCTACTCTGGTAGATGGTTCGGAAGGATTTCCGGATGGAGTGACGCAATGGAGGGAACCACGATGTGGCGGACAAAATCCGTTCGAATGGTGATCGGGGCAGGGCTCATCCTGCTGGCCGGGTGTGGCAAGCCCCATGAAAGGGAATACAAGGTGGATGACGGGCCCAATGCCATGGGGCAGGTGGCCAGTCAGTGGCTTCGCCAGCTCAAGGAGACCTTCGGTTTCGCCGGGGATGTGCAGAAGGCGGCCCGGTTCGGTGCGGATCTTCTGGAAAACGATCCTGCGCTGGCCCAGTCGATTCAAAAAGGCGATTTCAAGGATGCTTTGAAGAAAGTGAGCAAAAATGGCGAAGTGAAGGATCAGGCCATGCAGCTTCGCAACAAGGCTGAAGAGGCGGGTATCGTGCCGAAGGCGAGCTTGAAAGAGCAGCTTTCGGTATTGACGAACTCCTCCAAGTTGAACAGTCTGCCCAACGATGGTTCCCTGGTGCCGGTCCCGCGCTCGGGCAACCTGACGGTTTACGGAGATGGCAAACCGCCGCCGAGTAAAGCCGCCAGGAGGAGGGGTGGGCCGGACACAGTCATTGCACCCTCCGAGGACGGGACGGCTCCGAAAAAGGGTGAATCCCTGCAGGGGGGGCGGCAGTGGAATATCGCGGAAGAGCAGGAAAATCAGGCGGAGCGGGAGTGGCAGGAGCTGCAGGAGGCCGCCGCCAGACGCCAGGGTCGGAAATGAGGTTGTATTACACGACGTGTCGCAGGGCCTTTTCGATGCCGTCCCAGCCCCGATGCAGCTCGTCGGGGGTGATGCAGAAGGGGGGCAGCAGATAGACCACGTTGCCCAGGGGGCGGATCAACAGCCCCTCTTCCAGGAAAAAGGCCTTCAGGGCGGGCCCCAGCGGGGAGTGGTAGTCGGCGCGGTCGCTGTCGAGGTCCAGGGCGGCGATGACGCCGATACTGCGGGGACGGCTGATGCGGGGGTGTCCGGCCAGGGCGGCGAGACGTTCCCGGTGAATGGCCTGAATGGCGGCCACCTTTTCCAGGCTCTTTTCCCGGTGCAGAATCTCCAGTGAGGCCACTGCCGCCGCGCAACTGATGGGGTTGGCGGTGAAGGAGTGGCCGTGGGCGAAGGCCCGGTCGAAACGGTCGCCCCGGAAGGCCTGACGGATTTCCGGGGTGCAGACCGTGAGTCCCAGGGGCAGAAAACCGCCGGTGAGTCCTTTGGAGAGGCAGATCAGATCCGGGGTGATGCCCGTCTGTTGGCAGGCGAAGTGGCTGCCGGTGCGTCCGAAGCCGGTCATCACCTCGTCGAAGAGCAGGGGAATGCCCTGGGCGCGCACCCGCAACGCCGCTTCCCGCAAGAAGGAGGGGCGGCACAGGCGCATGCCGCCGGCCCCTTGCACCAGGGGTTCCACCAGCCAGCCGGCGCACGTCTTGCCGTGTCGTTGCAGATAGTGGTCCAAGGCCTGCAACGCCAGCCTCTCTTTTGTTTCCACCTCGGGGTCATCGTTCCAGGTTGCCGGGAAGGGCAGGGTATCCACTTCGAAGAGCAGGGGCTCGAAGGCGGTGAAGAAGCCGCTGCTGCGTCCCACGGACATGGCCCCGACGGTATCGCCGTGGTAGCTGCCCTCGAAGACCACGAAGCGGCGGCGGTTTTCGCCCCGGTTGACGGCGTGTTGCAGGGCCATTTTCAGGGCCACTTCCACGGCGGTGGAGCCGTTGTCGGAAAAGAAGAACTGGTCGAGTCCCGGTGGCAGGATGCGGGTCAGTTCCTGGGCCAAGTGTACTGCGGGACGGTGGGTGAAACCGGCGAAGATCACCTGTTCCAGGGTTTGGGCCTGGCGGGCGATGGCTGCGGCGATGTGGGGATGGGCGTGGCCGTGGATGTTGACCCACCAGGAGCCGATCAGGTCGAGGTAGATCCGGCCATCTTCGCCGAAGAGGCGGGTTCCCTGGCCGGAGCGGATGGGGATGGGAGGCGGGGCCCCCTCTTCCTGGGTGAAGGGATGCCAGATGTGGCGGGCGTCGGCGTCCCGGAAGGAATCGTCCATGATCGCAGTCCCAAGGGCGGTCTGTTCAGTCATACGGGGGTCCGGGGGGGATTATCCCCCACGGCGGGGTTCGGGGCGGAGCCCCGAGGTGTTGACGTAGCGGTCCGCAGCATTCGAGGAAAGCGCACCAAACCACCACCCGCACGATTCAGGATGACCGCTGCGGACCGCGGGGGGGCAAGGGGGGGCCTCATCCCCCCATCCTTGAACGCACCACCAAGACACAGCCGAGGTTGTTCCATGAAAAAGAACGTCTTTTCCTTGAGAACCCGAACCGTGGCCGAATTGGCACCTTCAAGGATGGGGAGGGTGAGTCCCTCCCCTGGCCCCCTCCGGCGGGTCGAAGGGGGAACACGGTTTGGAAGCGGTTCGGAGTTGGCCGTTTCTCTCTTTGGCTTCGACCCGCCAAAGGCCACGTCAACACCTCGGGGCGCTGCCCCGAACCCCGCCGGGGGGGATAATCCCCCCGGACCCCCGTATGACTGGCTACTGATCCTCACTCCTCGATGATGTCGCCCCGCATGGCCATGGCATGGCCCACCGGCAGAGCGCCGCAATCACCGTCCCGGGCATTGAGGAAGTAACGCACCGAGCCGACGCGCCCGTAATTCTCGAACATGGAGTTCCACCCCTTGACGTAAAGGGGACAGTTGTCGTTGAAACAAACCAGCAGCACATCCGTGCCGAAGCCGAGACCGTCTTCATAGGTTTGCGGAGCCACGGACCATTTCTTCATGGGCTCCTGGCAATGGGGGCAGGCCGCATGGCCCGTGACATCACTCATATCTTCATACTCCTTCCAGTTGACGCAGCCACGTCTCCACGCAGGACAGGGCTTCGGGCAGACGATCCGCACGCGGCCCACCACCCTGGGCCAGATCCGGTCGCCCTCCGCCCTTGCCTTCCACCGGGAGGCAGGCGCGTTTCATCATCTCCCCGGCCTGGACCCGTGCGGTGAGATCCTTGGTCACGCCCGCCAGCAGCACGGCCTTATCCTCCACCACCGCGCCCAGCAGAATCACGCCGGAAACCAGTTGATCCTTCAGACGATCCATCAGCTCCCGCAGTTCCTTGAGATCGCTGTTTTCCACGGTGACCGCCAGAAAGGGCAGACTGCCGACGGAACGCACCCTGGCCGCCAGTGACCCCGCCAGATCCCCGGTGGCGGCGGCCCGCAACTGCTCCAGCTCCTTCTCCAGCTCCTTGACCCGTGCCAACAGGCGCTCCAGGGAGGAGTCGATGCCGTCCAGCGGGCTTTTCAACACACTTGCCACCCGCTTCAGGGCGGCGTTGTCCTCCAGCAGGGTTTGCCGCGCCTGAGGGCCGCATACCGCCTGCAGACGACGCACCCCGGCGGCTACCGCGCCTTCGGAGACGATGCGGAACAACCCGATCTCCCCGGTGGCCCCCACATGGGTGCCGCCGCAGAGTTCCGTGCTTTCGCCCAGGCGCACCACCCGCACCTCGTCACCGTATTTTTCGCCGAAGAGAGCCATGGCCCCGGTGGCCACCGCCTCGTCGGGAGTCATGACCACCGTCTCCTGGGTGGCGTTGCTCCAGATGGCGGCGTTGACCTGCTCTTCGACGGCAGCCAGCTCCTCCGGCGTCAACGCCTGAAAGTGGGAGAAGTCGAAACGCAGCCGGTCCGCAGCCACCATCGAGCCCGCCTGCTTGACGTGGCTGCCCAGAATGCGGCGCAGGGTGTGATGCATCAGATGGGTGGCGGAGTGGTGACGGCGCACCGCCTGCCGATGGGTGGGATCCACCTCCAGGGAGACCGCCTGATCGGCGGTGAAACGCCCTTCGACCACCTTGCCGTAATGCACGATCAGATCCGGCAGGGGCTTTTTGGTGTCGGTGACCTGGAACAGGGCGTTCTCCCCGCGAATGAGACCCCGATCCCCCACCTGACCGCCCGATTCCCCGTAGAAGGGGGTCTGGTTGCAGAGCAGGAAACCCTCTTCCCCGGCGTCGAGATGCGGGAGTTCCGCACCCTGTCGTCCCAGGGCCAGAATCGTGCCCTGCACGCTTTCCGTGGTGTATCCCAGGAATTCGCCGGCGCCGTGCCGCTCCTTCCAGTCGTGGAACAGTGCGGAGACCCGTTCATCCCCGGATCCGGCCCAGGCGGCGCGCGCCCGTTTGCGTTGCGCGTTCATGCGCTCCTGGAAACCGGCCATGTCGAGGCTGATCTGACGATCCCGAGCGATGTCGGCGGTCAGATCCACCGGAAAGCCGTAGGTGTCGTAAAGGGTGAAGACCGTCTCCCCATCCAGTTGTCCCCCCTCCGCGACGTGGGACAGGGCCTCGCCGAGGAGTTTCAGTCCGGAACCCAGGGTGGTGGCGAAACGGCGCTCTTCGGTCTCGATGACCATGGAGAGGGTGCGCTGTTGTTGCGCCAATTCGGGGTAATCGTCACCCATGAGCCCGGTCAACACCGGCACCAGCCGGTGCAGGAAGGGGGTCTCCAGACCCAGCAGCCGGCCATGACGCATGGCCCGGCGCATGATGCGCCGCAGCACGTAGCCCCGTCCCTCGTTGGAGGGCAGCACCCCTTCGGCGATGAGAAAACAGATGGCGCGGATGTGATCGGCGATGACCCGCAGGGAGACATCGCTGTTTTCGCCGCTGCCGTAGGCCACGCCCGTCAGACGCGCGGCGGCCTGAATCAGAGGTTGGAACAGGTCCGAATCGAAGTTGTTGTGCCGACCCTGCAGAATGGTGGCGATGCGTTCCAGCCCCGCCCCGGTGTCGATGCAAGGGTTGGGCAGAGGGGTCATCCGGCCCGCTTCATCGCGATTGTACTGCATGAATACCAGGTTCCAGATCTCGATGAAGCGGTCGCCGTCCTGATCCGGGGAGCCCGGAGGGCCGCCGGGGATCTCGGGACCGAAGTCGTAGAAGATCTCGGAACAGGGCCCGCAGGGCCCGGTGGGGCCCATGGACCAGAAATTGTCGCTGGTGCCGATGCGAATGACCTTCTCCTCGGGCAGTCCCACCACCTCGCGCCACAGGCGATAGGCTTCGTGGTCGTCGGCGTGGACCGTGGCCAGCAGATGCTCCACCGGCAGGCCCAGCTCTCCGGTGACGAACTCCCAGGCCAGGGTGATGGCCCCCTCCTTGAAATAGTCGCCGAAAGAGAAGTTGCCCAACATCTCGAAGAAGACGTGGTGACGGGCGGTGCGCCCGACATTTTCCAGGTCGTTGTGTTTGCCCCCGGCACGCACGCACTTCTGCACGGAGACGGCGCGGCGGTTTTCCCGCTTCTCCTCCCCCAGAAAGACGCTCTTGAACTGAACCATGCCCGCGTTGGTGAATAGCAGGGTGGGGTCGTTGCGCGGAATCAGCCCGGACGAGGGCACGATGGCGTGTCCGTGGCGGGCGAAAAAAGCGAGGAAGCGTTTGCGAATGTCGTTGCCGGTCATAGTCTTCTCGTCGTTTTCAGTCCTGAAGCAGCTCCAGGATGATGGTGCCGTCAAAGCCGCGTCGGGCCAGAAAGGCCTGTCGTCTGCGCCGCTCCCGGGCATCGGCGGGCGGCGTTTCGCCAAAACGTTTTTCCAGGATGCGCCGGGCCTCTTCCCGCAGGTCGATACCCTCCATGGCCTGATGCAGCGCCTCGCGGGCCTCTTCCTCGTCGATGCCGCGCTGGCGCATCTCCGCCCGGATGGCCATCGGCCCACGCCGTTCCAGCCGTCGTTTGGCCAGATTCAGCGCGTAGTCCGCATCGTTCAGGTAGCCCAGTTCCCGGCAACGCCGGATGGCCTGTTCGACGGAGGCCTCGTCGGCTCCCTTGGCCAGCAGACGCCGGGTCAACTCCCGGATGCTGAACGGGCGGCGGGCCAACATCGCCACCGCCTGATGGTAAACGGCAGAAGGTTCCATGCTCAATGGATCGGATGCAAGGGTTGTCGCGGGATAAAGGGATTATATTGTTGCGACACGGGTGGATAACCGGTCAAGCGGCGCGTTGGGCGCGACGGTTTTTCAGTCCGTAAACGTAGGCCAGCACCTCGGCCACCGCCTTGAACAGCTCCGGCGGCACGAAGTGGTCGATGTCCACATCCCGGTGCAGGGTGCGGGCCAGAGGGGGATTCTCCACCAGGGGCACGCGGTTCTCCCGGGCCAGTTCGCGAATGCGTTCCGCGACGACGCCCCGCCCCTTGGCCGTCACCTGGGGGGCGCTCATCTGGCCGGGCACGTAACGCAACGCCACCGCCACATGGGTCGGGTTGGTGATGACCACGTCGGCTTTGGGCACCTCCTGCATCATGCGGCGATGGGCCATCTCCCGCTGGATCTGACGGATGCGTCCCTTGAGCAGCGGGTCGCCTTCCGTCTGCTTCATCTCGTCCTTGACCTCCTGCTTGGTCATGCGCAACCCTTTGATATAGTCGAACTTCTGATAGGAGAAATCGAGTACCGCCAGCACGATGAAGACGATGGTCACCTGCCAGACCATATCCATGGTGTGGTCCGTCATGAGTTCGATCACATAGGGCAGGGAGGTGGCGCTCAGTGTGGCGATCTCCAGACGCAGATCCTCGATGCTCCAGTAGACGGCCAGGGAGACCACGGTCATCTTGAGGATCGATTTGAACAGTTCGATCACGGAACGGGAGGAGAAGATGCGTTTCAGCCCCTGTGCCGGATTGACCTTGGAGAATTTGGGCTGCAACGATTCGAGGCTGATGATCCAGCCGTGCTGGAACAGGGAGCCGAGGACGCCGAAGGCGACAAAGAGTCCGAAGAAGGGTGCCAGATCCCAGAGCATGGAGACGACGAGTTCCCGGGCCAGCACCACGAGACCGGTTTCGGTGAGGTCGTCCTGAATCTGGCCGCTGAGCAGGAAGTGCATCTTGCCTTGCAGGGCTTCCCAAAGGGTTTTGCCCTGAAGGGCGAAGAGGAGGATGGCGGCCAGAAAGAGCAGGGCGGTGCCGACTTCGCGGGAGTTGGGCACCTGCCCTTTCTTGCGGGCGTCCTCCAGTCGCTTGGAGGTGGGGTCTTCGGTTTTGGAGTGTTTGTCGGAATCGTCGGCCATGGGAGGGTTCCTTTACAGACCCGCGACTTTGAAGGCGAGGTTGGTGAAGGCCTCGATCTGCTCGGTGAGCACCTGGCCGAAGACCATCATGGAGAGGCCGAGGATGAAGAACCCCATGAGTTGGGCGATGGGCATGGAGACGAAAAAGACCTGAATCTGGGGGGAGGCGCGGTTGATCAGGCCCATGCCCAGGTAGAGGAGTTTGGAGGAGACCACGATGGGTGCGGAGAGGAGCAGGGAGAACTGGAAGAGTTGTCCCAGTGCGGAAACGGCGGATTGCACCAGTCCCTGACCGGAGGGCAGGGTGTGGCCCGGCGGGAAGCTGTGGAAGGAGCGGGCCAGGCCGTCGATGAGGATATGGTGTCCGTCGATGCCCAGGAAGATCATCAAAGCGGCCATGTAGAGCATGTTGCTGATCACGCCTTCCTGGAGTCCGGAGGTGGGGTCCATGACCATGGCCATGGAGAGGCCCATTTCGAAGCCGATGATGGATCCGGCGACCTGGACGGCGACCAGCACCCAGTGGGCCAGCATGCCCATGATGGCGCCGATGAGGAGTTCGGAGACGGCGGCGAAGGCCAGGAGAAAGGGGTTGCCTTCGCCTTCGTGTGGCCAGTGGGGCACCAGGGGGAAGAGAACCAGGGTCAGGGTCATGACCAGAGCGGCGCGAATGGTCAAGGGGCCGACGGTGCGGGAGAAGAAGGGCGCGGAGAGGAACAGGCCGCTGATGCGGGCCAGAACCAGGGCGGCTCGTTCCACCTCGCCGGTGGAAAAGCCCAGGAAATCCATGAGGGCGGCGGGATCCACGGGCTTCAGCCGAGCAGGGTGGGAATGGATTCGAAGAGACCGACGAAGTAGTCCATCAGGGTGCGGATCATCCACGGCAGGGTGATCATCAGGGCCAGGAAGGTGGCGAGGATCTTGGGGATGAAGGTGAGGGTCATCTCCTGAATTTGGGTCACGGCCTGGAAGAGGGAGATGATGATACCCACCACCAGAGCGGTGAGCAGCATGGGCGCGGAGATCAGCAGGGCCACCTGCAAGGCGTCGGTGACCAGTTTCTGTACGGTTTCGATGGGCATGATGCCGGTTGCTCCCCTTCCGTTGGGCGGCATGGACCGAGGGTTGTCCTGATTATGTCAAATATGGACTGTCGGGAGCGGAAAGTCCAGTCAGGAGCGGT
>JADGAQ010000142.1 GCA_015231925.1 Magnetococcales bacterium | reverse complement strand
CCCTTTTTTATTTCGGGGTTATGCGGGGTCTATTTTGGGCAAAAAAATAGCCCCGAAAATCGGGGCTGGGGCGTATTGACGTTTTATCCATGTTTGATTCGATGTTTCCAACCCTGCAGCACGGTGATACGATCCTGGTGGACAGGCGCGTCAACCAAGTGGCAGCAGACGGGATCTACGTCTTGCGCTGGGCTGGGCGGCTTGCGGGTCAAGCGGCTGCAAATGATGCGAAACGGGGAAATCCGGGTGATATCCGACAACGAGCGGTACGAAACGGAGATCGTTGGCCACGACAACGGGGAAGACCTACGCATTCTTGGCCAGGTGGTCTGGGCGGGGGGATGTAATTTTGGATAGACAAAAGCAATCAGGAGAAAACAAAAATGGAAACCATTTCCATTCAGCTTCCCGATGACGTGTCCGCGCGATTGCAAAAGTTGGTGCTGACTGCCGGGCACACCAAGGATTTTTATATCTTGGAGGCCATCCAAGAACATCTGGATGACCTTGAAGACTTGCACATCGCCGAGCAACGTCTGGCCGATGTCCGCGCAGGCCGCAGCAAGACCCACACCCTGGAAGAAGTGGAGCGCAGTCTTGGTTTGGCGGATTGATTTCGATGACGTAGCAATAAAGGATTTGGCGAGGCTGGATAAGCAGGTTGCCCGGCGCCTCACTGCTTTCCTGCGGGAGCGAGTGGCCGTGCTGGAAGATCCGCGCAGTCTCGGTGAAGCCCTGAAAGGCTCCAGATTTGGAAACTTCTGGAAATATCGGGTAGGCGACTATCGCATCATCTGCGACATCGATGATGGTATTCTGCGTGTTCTCGTCGTGAAGATCGGCAACCGGCGTGAAGTGTATCGATGAGAATCAGGAATGCTGCCAAAGGAGAAAAACTCCGCATTCCGGATCCACGGACAATCGAGCATAAACCTCGGTCGCCTGTTGAGACTTGTGTCCCAGGGATTGACCGATCACCCGCATCGAAGCTCCGGTGATGGCCTGCCAGCTTCCCATGGTGCGCCGCAAATCGTGGATGCGGGCATTCGAGATCCCGACCCGTTCCAGGATGCGTTCCCAGGCCTTGCGCGGTCCACCAGGTGACCGGTTGCGGAACGGGGGGAGGGGGAAGGACCCATCCGCTTTCGCTGGACTCCTTCAGCCCGAGAAGGATCTCGATTGCGGCGGGCACCAGCGGACCGTGACGGGGAACCGTTTTTGGTCTCTGGGATCCGCCAGACAGCCCGTTCCAGCTTGATCTCATCCCAGCGCATGGAGCAGACATTGCTGCGACGCACCCCGGTGAGAAGGGCCAGCCAGAAGAAGGCGCGATCGGTCTCTTTAGGGTTCTTCCTCTATGGTGAGCCGGAAGCGGTCCATTTCATCGCTGTCCAGGAAGCGTTCTCTTGAGTGGATCGTGTCCTTTCGGATGGAACTGGCCGGATTGCCCTTCTCCCAGAGTCCCCATTCCTTTGCGCGCCCAAAGACCGACGGAACCAGAACCAACACCCGGTTTGTCATGGCTATTCCGCGAGGCGGCTGCAGAAATCGAGGGGTTGGGTCAAACAGACCTGCCCCCTTTTTCGTTATCGGATAATGCAGGGAACCAGCCCGGATGGAGTCGGAACAGCCACGCTCCTCTTTCGACTCCACCACCTCTCACCCCCCGCGTTTGACCGCCTGAACGGCCTCCTCCAGGGACTGCAGAAAACGCGAACGGTCCTTGGGGCCGAAGGGCGGGCCGCCCCCGCGAATCTCGCCGGTATCCCGCAGGTGGGCATTGAGATCACGCATCGCCAAGGCCATGCCGATGCCGTCGTCGTCGAACGGCTTGCCGGTCGGACCAACCACTCGTGCCCCTTTGGCCAGGCAGCGGGCGGCCAGGGGGATATCCGCCGTAATGGCGATATCCCCCGATCCGATCCGCTCCACAATCCAGTCGTCCGCCTTGTCCAAACCGCCGGAAACCACCTCCTGACGCACCACGCGACTCGGCGGCAGACGCATCCACAAGTTGCTGACCATGTACAGAACCAACCCATGGCGTTCGGCGACCCGCACAGCCTCCGCTTTCACGGGGCAGGCATCGGCATCCACATAGATGATCATTCGTCCTCGCCTCGATGAGGGAATTGTCAGGGATAGCGCTCCCCAAAACATCCGGCACCGGCCACCGTCGGAGCGGATGGCTGGCCCGGCGGAATTCCCTGCCCATTTGTCGCGGAACTTCGCTATTCTGCAACGGAGTCCACCTGCTTGGGAGCCAGACCGGGATGCACCTCGCCTCGATGCCCTACCGCCAGAGATACCTCGTGGGGTTGATGCTGCTTCTCGGCGTCTTCGCCCAAATGGCCCAGGCACTGATGCTACGCGAACTCCTCGCCGGTTTCCACGGCAACGAACTGGGCATCGGCGCCTTTTACGGCAGTTGGCTGGGTTGGATCGGCCTCGGCGGCTACGGCGCAACCCGTCTCAAGGCCCCGGCATGGCTGGAGGAGGGCGCTTTATGGCGACTCCTGCTGCTTTTTGCCCCCTTCGCCCTGCTGCTCGGCGTGGCCCTGCTGCGCCTGGCCCGGTTTTTTCTCGATCTGCCCAACGGGGAGTTTCTCCCCCTGGGGGCCTTTCTGCTCCTGGCCGCCCTTGCCACCCTGCCAACCGGGCTGCTGCTGGGGATACTCTTTCCCCTGGCCTGCCAACGCTTCACCGCCTCCGCTTCCCCCCAACGCGCCATCACCGTTCTCTATCTGGTGGAATCCCTCGGAGCCCTGATCGGCGGCATCGGCTTCACCTTTCTGCTGGTGGAAAACCTCGGGGGATGGCGCTCCCTGGCCGCCGTTTCGGCCTTGTCGGGCGCTTATCTCCTCTTTCTGCCGGGGGGCTCCCGCCCTTTCCGGCTGTCGGCCTCCGGCTCCGCACTCCTCTTTCTGCTTGCGGCCCTGCCCTGGCCGGGGGAGGGGTTGCGTCTCTCCCTGGAAGCCGCCCATTTCCGCCTGCTCCACCCCGGCATGGTCCGCCTGGACGGGGTCGAAAGCCGCTTTGGTCAAATCGATCTGGCCCGTCTCGACAATCAATACTCCCTGGTCCACGATGGTCGACTGGGGGTGAGTTTTCCCGCCGGACCCCGCGCCCGTCACGAAGCCGCCTATTACCTGGCCCAGGCCGTCGCGCCACGGCGCATTCTGCTGCTGGGCGGGGTGGAAAGCGGGCTGCCCGAAGCGATGCTGCGCTATCCCATCGAGGCCCTCACCATCGTTCTGCAAGACCCCCTGGCCTTCGAGCTGGTCGAACCCTGGCTGCCCGCCGCCACCCGGCAGGCCTTGAAGGATCCCCGCTTGACCCTGGTCTTCCTGGACGGTCGCAGCTTCGTCAATCAGGGCGGCGATACGGCTCCTTTCGACCTGGCCCTGATTCTCACCGGCGACCCCGTCAACGCCCGGCAAAATCGTCTGCACACCCGGGAGTTTCACCAGGCGCTGCGCCGTCTGCTCACCCCACGGGGCGTGGTCTGCACTCCCGTGAGCAGCGCCTCCAACTACCTGGGCCGGGAGATCGAAAGCTACAGCGCCGCCATGGATCGCACCCTGAAGGAGACCTTCGCCTTCCGGGTGGTGGCCCCCGGTGACCAGCAACTCTTCTGCGCTTCCAACACCCCCGAGGTGGTTTCCGACGCCCCGGAAACCCTCGCGTCCCGACACCGCGCCTTCGCACCCCCCGACGAGGTGCTGCCGGCCAGTCTTTTCGCCCAGTTTCTGCCCGAGGAGCAGACCCGCTCCGTGCGGCAACAACTGGATCAGGCCCGGGGCGAGGTCAATACCGATATCCGCCCGGTCAGCTTCTATCTGAATCTGCTGCTCTGGAGCAAGTACACCCACTCGGAGGCGGGCGTTTTCCTCGAAGGGCTGCGTCGCCTGGGAATTTGGCCCTATCTGATCCCGCCGGGCCTTTTTCTCCTCCTGTTGAGTCTTGGTGGCCTGAGCGGCGCCGTGCCTCCGGCCACCTGGCGCGGCACCACCGCCATGGGCGGCGTGGCCGCCGCCGGAATGGCCGCCATGGGTCTGCAACTCATGCTGCTTTACGCCTATCAGGCTCTGGTGGGGCTGGTCTTCGCCCAGGTCGCCCTGTTGAACGGGGTCTTCATGGCCGGACTGGCCCTCGGGGCCGGTCTGCCGGGACGACGCCTCGCGGAGGGGAAAACCCCCGCCCAGGCCTTGATCTTCCTGTTGATGCTGGTGTCCGGGCTGGCCCTGGCGCTGCCGGAAGGTCTCTCCTCCCTGGAGCGAACCGATCTGGCCCAACGACAGCTCCTCTTCCCGCTCCTCTGCGCCGGAGTGGGACTGCTGACCGGCATCCTCTTTCCCCTGGGAGTGGCCCTGGCCCAAGACCGGAACGCCCTGCAGGCCAGCGGCGTGGTGGAAGCCGCCGATCATCTGGGAGGGGCGGTGGGCGGTCTCCTGGTGGGCAGCCTGTTGCTGCCTCTGCTGGGCATGGCCGGCGCGGGACTGGTCATGGCCTCGATAACCGGTTTCGCGGCCCTGGCCCTGGCTCTCGCCACCTTTCCGTTTCCTCTGCCTCCCGCCTGGTCCGCACGGCTGGGACGTCACCAGAAGCGGCCTTTGCTGGCCCTCCTGCTGCTCGGCGGGGCCATCGGCGTTTTCCTTCTGGCCAACCTGGCACACCGCCTCGACCCGCCTCCCCAAAGCCGTTTCAGCCCGGACACCCTGCGGGAAGTCGCCGGTCCGGGGGAGTTTCGGGAGCTGTCCGAACCTTTTCCCCATTATCGACGCATGACTCAGGACTCCCCCGAAACCGTGGTGCTGGCCAGTCAGCCCCTCGCCGGGGAGATTCGCGGCTACGCCGCAACCCTCAATCTGCTGCTGGCCCTGGACCAATCCGGCAAACTGCTGGCGGCACGCCATCTCCACTCCCACGAAACCCCCTCCTACATCGAAGGCCTCGACGGCTGGCTGGAGAAGCTGAAAGGCCACGACTTCCGCGCCTCCCCGCTGCAGGAGGCCGGAATCGACGCCTTGAGCGGCGCCACCGTCTCCAGCCGGGCCGCCCTGCGCATTCTCGACGCCACGGCGCAACGCTCCGCAACCATCCTTTTCGGCCTGGAACTGCCCGTTGCCGGACACAAACCGCTCACCCGCATCCTCTCCGACCCGCTCTTTCTGGCAATCTGCCTGCTTCTGCTGGGCTTTTTTCCCGTGTTCCTCAGCGCCGGGGAATCCTCCCGATCGATGCTGCTGGCCCTTTCCCTGCTGGTTCTGGGCTTCTGGGGCAACAGCCTCTGGCACGAATGGGACGCCGCCAACCTCTCTCTGGGACGCTGGCCCGATTTCGCCGCCAATCCCAACGGATTCGTCATCACCCTTTTCGTCCTGCTGGTCACGCCACTTTTCGGACAGGTCTGGTGCGGCTACCTCTGTCCCTACGGAGCGTTGCAGGAGTTCATCTCCCGCCTGGGAAGCCGGTTGGGCTGGCGCGCGGCCCTCTCCCCGGCCCACGAAGCTCTGGCCCCGTGGCTGAGGGCCGGCCTCGCCGTGGTGGCCATCGGCCTCTTCCGCTTCGGCGAACAGGGTTTCTGGATAGACTTCAACCCCATGCAACAGCTCTTCGGCGGACGACTGACGGCGCTGGGAGCGGGCCTCGCGGCGGCGGGACTGGTGGGATCCCTGTTCTTTTTCCGCTACGGATGCCGCTGGTTCTGCCCCACCGGGGCCATTCTCGCCCTGGGCAACCGTCTGGCGCTGCTGTCGAAGTGGTTGCCGCCGCGCCGCATCCGCCACTGCGACCTGGGCGTGGAAAGCCCCTTCGACAGCGCCTGTCTGCATTGCCAACGCTGTCGGGGAGAGGTGGAAATCGGACCGGCAAACGCCTTGTCCCAACGACTCGGCACTCTGGCAACCCTTGCGGTGCTGTCGGCCATTCTCTGGCACTGGCATGCGGGCTGGCAAACCGCCTCCGCCTCGACCGGCGGCTGGCGGCGCATCGATGTCCAAATCCTGCAACGCCACATCCAGGAAGGACGATTGGCCGAAAAGGAGGCCTTGTGGTATCATCCCGTTGAAGAGGGCACCAAAACCTCCGGAAAGGTGGATTGAACCATGCCCAGCCTGGTTTGCGACCTCTGCCCCCATTATTGCACCATCCCCGAAGGCGGGGCGGGGGACTGCCGCGTGCGGGTCAACCGCAACGGCGTCTTGCTGGCCACCACCTTCGGGCGGCCATCCTCCGTCCACATCGATCCCATCGAGAAAAAACCGCTGTTCCATTTTCTGCCCGGCACCCCCATCCTCTCCCTGGCCACCGCCGGCTGCAATCTGCATTGCCGCTTCTGCCAGAACTGGCAGCTCTCGCAGCGGGACGGCACCGAAATGGAACAGGTCTTCCGCGCCCCGCCCGAGGCCATCGTCTCCCTGAGCCAGAGGGAAAAGTGCCCCTCCATCGCATACACCTATTCCGAGCCCATCATCTTTTACGAATATGTGCAGGAGACCGCCGCCCTGGCCCGCGCCAAACAGATGCGCAACGTCCTGGTCACCGCCGGCTACATCAACGAAAAGCCCCTGCGTCAGCTCTGCCGCCTCATCGATGCCACCAATACCGATCTCAAGGCCTTCGACGAGCCATTTTACCGCGATATCTGCGGGGCATCCCTCAAACCGGTACTCAAGGCGCTGACAATCTTTCAGGAAGAAGGCGTCTGGCAGGAGATCACCTGCCTGATCGTTCCCACCCTCAACGACGATCTGGTCAAGGTGCGGGCCATGTGCCAGTGGATGGTCAAAGAATTGGGCCCGGAGGTACCGCTGCACTTCTCCCGTTTTCATCCCATGTACCGCCTGCGCAACCTGCCGCCAACCCCCGCCCAGACCCTGGTGCGCTGCCGGGAGGTGGCCCGGGAGGCGGGACTGCGCCATGTCTACATCGGCAACGTCAACGGCCAGGAGGGGGAACACACCTACTGTCCCCAGGACGGCACCTTGTTGATTCGCCGCTTCGGTTTCGCGGTGCAGGAAAACCATCTGAAAAACGGTCGCTGCCCAACCTGCAACCACACCCTGGCCGGAGTCTGGACATGAAAGAACCTACGGAAGAAATACAACCCGCCACATCCGAAAAAAGCCGTCGGGAACTCCTGCGGGAGGGCCTGCTGGCGGCGGGCCTTTTGTGGAGCAGCGGCGTCTGGCCGCAAGACGTTCTGGCCTCACCCAGGGAGTACTCCCTGGATCAGGCCGACCTCCGTGGCCCTCATTCCTTGTTGGGGTGACACCATGTCCCGAATGATTCCGCTGTGCCTTGCCGTAGCCACTTCCCTTCTGATGGGGTTGACCCCGGAGGGGCGTGCCGAAGAGACGGCAACCCCCCCCGAGAGTGCGGCTCCCGTCAGGGAGGTGCTGCCCCCCTCGGTAGCGGGCAGCTGGTACCCGGCGGAGGCGGTCGAACTGAAGGCGATGTTGGCAGGCTTTCTCGCCCAGGCCAAGGCGTTGCCGGAGGGAGAGGCCATCCGGGCCCTGATCGTGCCCCACGCGGGTTACCCCTACAGCGGCGCCACGGCAGCGGAAGCCTTCAAACAGGTGGAAAACCGCTCCTTCCGCCGGGTGGTCATCGTCGGGCCGGGGCATCGGCTGAATCAGCCGGGGCTGGTCCTGCCGGGCGTCAGCCATCTGGCCACCCCGCTGGGGGAGATTGCCGTCGATCGGGCGGCGGTGGCCCGGCTGTCGGCCTCGCCGCTGGCCATGGAGCAGTCCCGCGCTTTTCGCGGCGAACACAGTCTGGAGATGCAACTGCCCTTTCTGCAGCAAGTGCTGAAACCCGGCTGGCAGGTGGTGCCCATTCTGCTGGGAGCGATGGAGGCCGACCTGTTGACCATGGTCGCCGAACTGGTGCGCCCCCTGCTGGATGCGGAGACGCTGCTGGTGGTCAGCGGTGACTTCACCCATTACGGCCCCCAATACGACTATCAGCCCTTCGCCCTGGACGAGCAGACCGAAAACCGCCTTCGGGAGTTGGACATGGGGGCCTGGAGACGTATCGTGGAACACGATGCGCCGGGGTTTGCCGCCTATCGGCAACGCACCGGCATCACCGCCTGCGCTTACCGACCGGTGATGCTGCTTCTGCAGCTTCTGGATAAAGAAAGCACGGTGCAATTGGCCCGATATGAAACCAGCGGCGCCCGCACCGGGAATTTCACCAACTCCGTCAGCTACCTGGCCGGGGTGATCCGGGACCGGCAGCCCTTGTCGAACCCATCCGAAACAGGTGCGCTGCCCGACGAACAGATGCGCCTGCTGCTGCAACTGGCCCGCAAGGCACTGCATCAGGGCGTGGGGGGGGGAGGGCAGGGGGTGAACGCCGATCAGCTGGTTACCGGCATGGCCCTGCCGGAGAGCCTGCACCGCCGCTCGGGAGCCTTCGTCACCCTGAAGGAAAAAGGTGAACTGCGCGGCTGCATCGGCCATATCCTGCCCACCCAGCCGCTTTATCGCGCCGTGGTGGAAAATGCCCTCAATGCCGCCTTGCGGGATCGGCGTTTTCACCCGGTGCAGTCCGGGGAGCTGCCGCTGTTGGAACTGGAGGTGAGCGTGTTGAGCCCATTGCGCCCCATTCCCGGACCCGAAGCCTTCGAAGTCGGCAAACACGGCGTGGTGTTGAGCAAGCAGGGCCGACAGGCGGTCTTTCTGCCGGAAGTGGCGGTGGAGCAGGGCTGGACGCGGGAGGAGACCCTTTCCCAACTGGCCCTCAAGGCGGGCCTGCCCCGAGACGGTTGGAAAACGGGAGCGAGCTTTCAGGTCTTCACCTCTCAAAGCCTGAGTGCGCCCTTTCAGGGGGAATAGGAAGCCCATGTCACCGGCAATTCGTCTGTTTACGGCCTTTGCCCTGGCCCTGACTCTCTCCGCTTGCGCCACCCCGGCCTCCGGGCCGGTGCATTACGTCAAGCTGGAGCAATGCACCTCCGCCCCGGCAACGGTGGTCAACATTGCCGTACCGAATCAGAAGCCCATCTCCCTTTCGCGGGAGGTCTGTCTGCGGGTCCGCTCCGTTCTGGACCGCATCGAGCCACAGTCCGGGGTCCGGGTGGATGAGGTGTTGTTGACCAACCAGCGCTCGGTCAATGCCGGCGCCACCCGAGGGAAAAACGGCTCGACGCTGGTCCTCATTCATGCGGGCATGATGCAGGCTTTGGGAACGGATGACGATGCCTGGGCGGGACTGCTCGGTCACGAAGTGGCCCATCTGGCCCTGCGGCACAGTGAAAACCGTCAATCCAACGAGTCCGCAGCCTCTTCGGCGGGGCGGGTGGTCTCGGAGGTGTTGGGCCAGCTCATTCCGGGGGTCGGCGGTCTGGCGGCGTCGATTGTCGGCGGCACGGTGACGGAAATGGTGACTCGCGGAGCCTTCACCCGTCCCCAGGAGGTCGACGCGGACCGCAAGGGGCTGCAATGGATGGTCGCCGCCGGCTACGACCCCCACGGCATGCTGCGCCTGATGGAGATCCTGGGGCGGCAGGGCTCCGTCCCGGAGTTCCTCTCCACCCACCCCGGTGCGGAAAACCGGCAGCAGATGGTTCAGGAGTTTATTGACAAACAGAAGAAGCCTTAAACATCGCCGGACTGGTCGAATCCATCCCGCCGGAAAAGGCAAAGCCGGCCTGAACCACAGCTTTCCCGCCTGCCGGCAGAAGCTACGGCAAAGCCACCGGTCAGGTCTCTCCTCAATCGAAGTAGCCGGGCAAAACAAAAAAGGGTTGGACAGCAACCTGTCCAACCCTTCATCAGCCCTTCGTCACCATTTCAATGGTGGGCGGTATAGGATTTGAACCTATGACCCCTACCGTGTCAAGGTAGTGCTCTACCCCTGAGCTAACCGCCCCTGTTGCTGCCCGACGCCGGGGAGGCGAATGCCGCCGGCCCGGATCTGCCGCATTTTGCCGTTGCGTTCATCCAATCGCGACAGCCCGCCTTTTATGACTTCTGAAGGGGGATTTGTCAAGATGAGGCGTGACGGAAGGCAAAAAAACTTTCTCCTCAGGCTTCGCCTTCGGTGTCCACCAAGGCCGCCGAAACCGCGTCCTCCACACTCTTGCCGCCCCAGATGATCCACTGGAAAGCCGGGAAAAAGCGGTTGGCTTCGTGATCCAGAGCATCCATCACATCCTCCAACTGCTCCTGCGTCAGGCGGCTTCCCCGCAACGGCAGCACCACGCGAACCAGAGGAACCAGCTCCTCCCCCCAGATCTCGAAGTGCCCCAGCCAGATGCGTTCGTTGATCAGAGAGATGGCCTCGGCAAGCTGACTCTGCATGCGCGGCGGGATCTTGATATTCAGGTAACAGTTGAATTGCAGAAACTCGGATTCTTCGTGAAAGACCACCCAAAGCCGATAGCTGCCCCAGGAACTGGGCATTTCGGCCCACAATTCGTGTTCGTTGACCCGATCCGAGTTCCAATCATTCTCGATGGCGAATTCTTCCACCATACCGACCGGGTTCTCGCCGGATTCATCGGAAGCAGTTGGGCTTTTTTTGTCCGAGCGCGTCATGGGGTAAATCCCGTGGATGATTGACTGGGCAGGGGAAAGAGCGGGATGAAGTCCACAGCTCTTTTCCTTTGAACCAAACAGGCGACGGAGTTGGTCTGCAGCCAGCTCACGCGCCCTATTGAACCGTTAATGATGCCCTGAACCGGGTCTGTTTGCAAGGCCTCTCCAGGAGTAAACGGGAGCGAATCGAGGCGATTGGGGAAGAGACAGGCCGGGGTGGCGAAGGGGGAACCACCCCGGTTCCGGGGAACCGGGGTGGCAAGAAAGGTTTCAGTGCTTGGCAGCACCCACAGCGCCGATGCCCGTTTCGCAACGCACGGATTGGGCTTCGAAAAGCTCCTTCTCCTTGCGGGCGCCTTCGCTGTTGTCGGTGATGGAGAAGAACCAGCATCCCACGAAGGCCAGGGTCATGGAGAAGATGGCCGGATCCTTGTAGGGGAAGAGCG